>NZ_JPYA01000001.1 GCF_000750005.1 Geobacillus icigianus
TTTCTTGGTAGGGTTATGGTGACTTTATTATACCAAAAGAGGAACGGTTTTCTTATTTTTTTTTGCGAAAAAAAGGAGGGTGTCCGAAAAGCGAACGCTATGCGAACACTTTTGGGACACCCTCTTTCAATCGGATGGGCCTAAGTGGACTTGAACCACCGACCTCACGCTTATCAGGCGTGCGCTCTGACCAGCTGAGCTATAGGCCCGTTTATGGGAAATAAAAATGGAGGGGGACGGATTCGAACCGCCGAACCCAAAGGGAGCGGATTTACAGTCCGCCGCGTTTAGCCACTTCGCTACCCCTCCATAATGACGATGCCGACTGCAGGACTTGAACCCGCAACCTACTGATTACGATTCAGTTGCTCTACCAATTGAGCTAAGTCGGCACAATATAGATCAAGAAGCTGACTCGTTGTTAAGCTTTGTGCCTCTTCCTCTACTCGCTTATTCATGGAAGGCGAGTGCGTCGAGGCAACTCGCTGCTGATTCGAGGAAGCGGATGCTCGTCTCTACCAATTGAGCTAAGTCGGCACAATATAGATCAAGAAGCTGACTCGTTGTTAAGCTTTGTGCCTCTTCCTCTACTCGCTTATTCATGGAAGACGAGTGCGTCGAGGCAACTCGCAGTTGATTCGAGGAAGCCGATGCTCGTCTCTACCAATTGAGCGAAGTCGCACAATATGCAACTTTATATGGCGGAGGAGGAGGGATTCGAACCCCCGCGGGCTGTGACACCCCTATCGGTTTTCGAAACCGACCCCTTCAGCCAGACTTGGGTACTCCTCCGTAACTGTTTGGAGCGATGCGGTCGAGAGGACTTGAACCTCCACGGGGTCGCCCCCACTAGGCCCTCAACCTAGCGCGTCTGCCATTCCGCCACGACCGCATGGAAATGGAGCGTAGGGGATTTGAACCCCTGACCTCTTCGCTGCCAGCGAAGCGTTCTCCCCCTGAACTAACGCCCCATGATGGTGGAGTATACTGGGATCGAACCAGTGACCCCCACGCTGTCAACGTGGTGCTCTCCCGCTGAGCTAATACTCCACAGCATTGCCTAGCAGCGACCTACTCTTGCAGGGGCGCTGGCCCCAACTACCATCGGCGCTGGAGGGCTTAACTTCCGTGTTCGGGATGGGAACGGGTGTTTCCCCTCCGCTATCACCACTAGGCAATGGCGACGATATTTATTATAAACCAATCAAAATATTTGTCAAGTTTTTTTGTCGCTCTTTTTCTCTTTCGTGCTTTGAGTATCGGAACGACAATATGAAATTTACTATAAAAAAACGAAAGAGTCAACACCATTTTTCCTCTTTTCGATATGCGCCGTCTCGTTTTGGAAAGTTCTTGTCATCACCTTCGTTGTGCGCGTATAATAAAAGAAACGGAAACGTACAATAAAGCAGGGCACTGGCGGCCACCAATGCCCTGCATGCACAGCCGCTGCAAGAAGCGCAGTGGCCCAAGCTTCGGGCATCGTAACCTACCCTCGCCTCGGCCTAGCAGGGTGGGTTACTTTTTGTCTTTTGCGACGGCGATCACCGCGACGACGAGCGACGCAAACGCAATCATAAGCGTCAGCGCATCGGCAATCGTCACCATCAGCACCACCCCCTTTCATTCAGGGAGTGGCCACTGCCCACCCTGCATCTGGCTATGCATGTTTCATTATACCATCAAATCCGGAAAATGCGAATATACATTCGTATCTTCAATGCGAATTAGGAATGTTTCCCTACCTGAACCTCCTCTCTTACCTCGCTGGCCTCTTCTCCCCTTCTTTCTAGTTCTGATCACCGTTTGAAAACTCCGCTGTTTTCATCAGGCGCTCGAAAAGGTCGGTGAAAACCAACTGTTTCTCTTGATCGATGAGCGAACGTGTGGAAAGCAGAACGGATGCTGCAAGGGTTTTCTATTTAAGAAATAGTCCGCACCCCTCGCCTTCCCGTCGTGTTCTAACCTTTCTGCAAGGTTTTTCTATTTGAGAAATAGTGCCATGAAGCGGTGTTCTCCCTTCAATCACCGACTCTCGAAAAATGATTTGTATAAAATCCGCGTTTTTCCGAATAATGACCATAGACAAATCTCGCTGTTCCAAGGAGGAAAACAAGTGGAGCAGGCAAGGCAGACTCGCGTGCATCGATGGTTATTGCTGATTGTCGCCGCCGTGTTCGTCTGGTCGGCCATTCGTCCGGCCAGCTATGCGGTGTGGGCCCTTGAGGTCGCCCCAGCGCTGATTGGGCTTGCGATGGTGATCGCTCTATACCGGCGTTTTCCGCTGACAACGATGTCATATGTCATCATCGCCATGCTGGCGATCCTCATGTTGATCGGCGGCCATTACATTTACTCCAAAGTTCCCTTTTTCAATTGGATCAAAGAGGCGTTCCATTTCGAACGCAACCATTACGACCGGTTTGGCCATTTCCTCAAAGGGACATTCGCCATCGTCCTAAGGGAGATCGTGCTGCGGAAAACCCCGCTGCCGCGCGGCGCTTGGCTTTTCACGATCGTCACAAGCATGTCGCTCGCCATCGCTGCCCTGTATGAGATCATCGAATGGCTCGTGTCCATGATCTCCAAAGGGGGAAAGGCATCAAAAGACTTTTTGGGCACGCAAGGCGACATTTGGGACACGCAATGGGATATGCTATGTACATTGAGCGGGACGCTGATGGCTCTATGGTTGCTCGCAAAGTGGCACGACCGGCAGCTTGTGCGGTTGGATCAGTCCCGCAGCTAGAAGGCTGGTGATTTCGTGCAAAATACTGCTGATTCCATCTGTTTCTCAATTGGATAAACCTAGAATAATCAGCTTTCTTTTCTGAATGAAAATACCGCCGATTCGTGTGTGACAGCGGTTTTTTTACCGGCCTTCTAGGCTCGTCATCTAGCGGCTTCCACTGCCAATGAGGAAGCCGCTGTTTTTTATTGCAAGCGCAAACTGCACATATATGATGAGCGGACGCAAAAAATGGAAGCGGGCGAAGTTAAACGTATCTAAAAAATGAAACCGCTCAGTCAGCGGCAGCCACCCTTTATAAAACCAATAGGCGTACCAGGCCGACAGCATAGATTAAATAACATAGTTCCAATCATCAACGGACATATTAATTAAAAGTCCATCTTTTGTAACCCCCGCATTATTAACCAATATGTCGATTCGCCCGGATTTATCGCAAGTAAAGTCAATTAATGCTTCTGCCTCTGTTTCTTTTGAAACATCTGCTTGGAACAACTCCGCCCTCCCACCATTTTTTCTGATTTCTTGGACTACTTTTTCAGTTTCTTCTAGGTTGTCAGTCTCAATTGATGTTATACCTTGAAAATTAGGAAATCCAATTGCGTAGATCAAGATAATCCCTCCTCAGTTTCTACATTTTTTCGGTTATGAATCGGGACGGCAAAGCGGAACGGTAACCACCAATTCGCTTCGCCAAGTACTCTCATTATGGCAGGAACTAGAACGGAACGAATTACAGTCGCATCTAAAAGAATAGCTACTGCCAAACCAAATCCCAGTTCTTTAACGTAACTATTCACCCCAGTGCTAGTGTATAAAAAAGCCCAGCACAAATAGGGCATTTCGGTCATAGAAAATGCCCTAGGTAGCGGAAAGAACTCGATCGATCGTTTCGCCTGCCAACAGAAGACATAA
>NZ_JPYA01000002.1 GCF_000750005.1 Geobacillus icigianus
TTCCCTCATCATTTTGAGGTTGGCACACATTTAGTAGAGTATATTAAACCTATCTTAGATAAGATGAATTTTGACATTGATTTAACATATATCACTGATAAACATTTTAATTACTTGACTCAGGAATAATCTTTAACTCACCTTTCGCACCTTAACAGGGTAGAAAGAAAGGATGTTTTATTTCGTTTTTCAGAATACCATTTCGACCAACACAACGAGCGATGGCAATCCTTTTTTACCATCGCTAGTCGTTGCGTATGACGTCACACGTCAATGCTCTCATCCATGCCCAATCCTTGCAGGATCCTTCGCTGATCAGGGGTGAGCGGTTTCCCTAACGCGCGTTGGATGCGCCCATCCGGCAGCTCTAGTAGGACGACGTTCACATACCGGAACAATTGAAAAATCGCCTGCCCGGTCGGGCGGGTCAGTTTCCGGCCCCCCGCGCCCTTTCATGGGCGTTCCGGGGTGATGAACGGACGCCCGGCGCGGGAAATGGCCAAGGCCAACAGAGAGAGGCTTTCTTTCTTGTCGATCTACACGAGGCAAGACGAAAGGACTTGATGGAGATTCGCCTCATACCGTCGATCCCAATGACGCGCGATGGCATCGTCGTTGAACCAAGACGGCTCCAGCCCTGGCCGAATCCGCTTCGGCTAATCGATGTCATGCACCCATTGTTCCCAATGAACGAGCGCTTGCCGGGGCCGCTCAAGATATCCAGAATGATTAGTTTGACGATATCGCTGGCTCGAGTTTGGCATTGCGAATTCACGGGAACGAGATGATCCATCAACTGAGGAAGGTCAAGATCTTTGAACACGGTGCTTATTCTATTCAAATAAGAACTTTCATAATAATGGCCCGAATTCAAACGTCCATGATGGGCAAACTCCTTTGCTTTCCTTGTGTTTCAAGGTTTTATTCGACAGGAAGATAAAAAAAGCCTCCCGATTTTTGTCGAGAGGGTGCGAAATGTGAGTTGGATATCTTGAGCGGCCGGCCATGACAAAAAGCTTTCCGTCTACGCCGATGCCGAAGAAACCGACAACGCTGAAAGCGGCGCGGAAAACAGCGTCGCACCGGCGCCGGACGGGGCGAAGTAGGCGACGATGGCGGTTGGCGTGAACGAAAGCTGTTTTTTGGCCGTGTAGCGGCCGACATCCACCGGCACGATTTCAACGACCGTATGTTTAAACAGTTCTTTTTCCCCGAGCCCAAGGGCGGCAAAATCCGCTCCGAGCGCCTCGGGGCGCTCCAGCAGCGCCCGGTAGACGGCCGCGCGCGCCGTTTTCTCCGTTTTTTCGTCCCACCACGGTTTGCGCGGCTTATAATTTTGGTTGCGCAAGTAGTCGTATTTCATGAGCGATTCGGCGATCGGCAAAGCGTCTGGCGCAGAGGTGCGCAAAAACTCATGGAGGCGGCGGAACAAGTCTTCTAACTGGTGGCCGATGCGCGCCCAGCCGCGTTCATCCCAATACGTCCCAAACTGTTGGAAAAAGTCAAACGGCGACGAGAAGACGTCGGTGACTAAATATTCAATCGTTTCATCCATCCGATGGGCGTTCCAATACTTCTCGAGCACGTCTTCCACTTGCTTGATGCGAATCACGTCCTCAAAGGAAAGAACGTTGTTGCTCAGTATTTCGTACGGCGCATGATCCATATATACGTAGCCGTATTCAAGGGCGCGCAGGCGCAGCCCGGTGCCGCGCAGCAATTTCAAAAACCCGAGCTGCAGCTCTTCGGGACGAAGAGCGAACACGTCATTGAACGTCTTCCGGAACGAGTCGTAATCTTCTTCCGGCAGGCCGGCGATCAAATCTAAGTGCTGGGCAATTTTCCCACCTTCCTTAATCATCGTCACCGTCCGCGACAACTTGGCGAAGTTTTGCTTGCGCATGATCAGGCGGTTCACCTCATCGTTCGTTGATTGAACGCCGATCTCAAAGCGGAACAGCCCAGGGGGCGCTTCGTTGTTTAAAAACTCGATCACCTCCGGGCGCATGATGTCGGCGGTAATTTCAAACTGAAACACCGTCCCCGGCACATGCTCGTCAATTAAAAAGCGAAACATGTCCATCGCGTAGCTGCGGCTGATGTTGAACGTCCGGTCGACGAACTTGATCGTCCGCGCCCCGTGCTGCATCAAATAGCGCAAGTCGTCTTTGATTTTTTCGCGGTCAAAATAGCGGACGCCGACCTCAATGGATGACAGGCAAAACTGGCAGCTGAACGGGCAGCCGCGGCTCGTTTCGATATAAACGATCCGGTTGGGAAGATGGGGGATGTCTTCTGGAAAGCGAAACGGTGACGGCATGTCCGCCAAGCGAATTTTATTCCGCTGTGGATTGACGACGATGCGGTCTCCGTCCCGAAACGCCAGCCCGGCGATATTGCTTACGTCCCCGCCGCCGTTTAGGGCGAACAGCAGCTGTTTAAACGTTTCTTCCCCTTCGCCAATCACGATAAAGTCCAATTCCGGCACCCGCTCCATCCACTCGCGCACATCATAGGACACTTCGGGTCCGCCGGCGACAATGATCAGATTCGGCGCCGCTTTTTTTATCATTTTTACGACTTTGATCGTTTCTTCAATGTTCCAAATGTAGCAGCTAAAGCCGACGACATCGGGCCGGCGCTGGTACAAGTCGGCGACGATGTTCATGGCCGGATCTTTGATCGTATATTCAACGAGCTTGACGTCAAACTCTGGTTGGGCGTATGCTTTCAAATAGCGGATGGCGAGATTCATATGAATGTATTTGGCGTTTAAGGTCGTGCAAATAATGTTCATCGAAATGAAAACCCCTTTTTCCATTCGTACTAACCTTTCATTATAGCGCAGTTTCGCCAAATGAAAAAGAAGAAAAAACTTGTCGAACATTGAAGAAAAGATTTTTGCAAAATCTTCGTAAATAAAGGGAGGAGTAAATTTTTCCACAGCGAATATACATGTAGTTGATATGGTTTGAATAGACAAGGAGAGATCGATATGGCCAAAAGCCTTTCTCCCCGGGAAGAGCAACATGCATCGCCGGACGTGCGGCTGCTTGAAGAAGAAAATCGACGTTTGAAGGAGCGGTTAAACAGCTATTCAATCATTTTCGAGCGGTCGCTTGATGCCATTGTCATTTTAAATAAAAACGGCGAATTTGTCGATGTGAACGAAGCGGCGTGCAAGCTGTTTGAAATGGATAAGTTTTCGCTCGTCGGCCGTTCCTTCTCTTCCTTTTTAGAACTCGTGCCGCCCGATATTTTGCTGTTTCAGCGCTCGATGCTGCAAAAGTTCGGTTCGTTTAGCGATGAATTGCTCATCAAGCTGCCGGACGGCAAGGTCAAGCATGTTGAATTTTCTATGAAAAAAGATGTGTTCGACGAATTTGACCTCGTCATGATGCGCGATGTTTCGGCCCATAAGGCGCTTGAGCGCGAGCGGATCATTCACGAGTTTTTGTTTCGCGACGTCTTTAACCGCGCGGTCGACAGCATCGTCATTTTTGATGAGTTCGGCCGCTTTATTGACGTGAATCCGGCGTTTTCGCTGAGTTTGAATTTGGAAAAAGACAAGTTGCTAAACTTATCGTTCCAGCAGTTTGTCGCCCGCGAGTGCGCCGAGGAGTTCGCTCGTTTGCTGGCGGAGATGAAAGAAAAAGGGACAGCCAAGGGCGAGCTGTCGCTCATTCGCCCCGATGGCACGGTGAAAATGTTCGAGCTGACGGCGACGTCGAACGTGTACAGCGGATTTTACATGGCCATTATGCGCGATGTGACGGAGCGGAAAAATATGGAGGTCAAGCTGCAAAAAAGCGAAGAACGATTCCGGGCCATTTTTGAGCAGGCGCACGAAGCGATTCTCATTTGGGACGACTTTGGCTACATATTGAACGCCAACCCAGCGGCGAGCCGCACGTTCGAGCTGCCGTTGAACTTGCTTGTGCGCCGCAATTTATTGGATTTTGTCGACTATGGAGAGGAAAAGGTGAAGCGCATTTTTAGCGAATTTCGCCGCAAAGGAGAAATTCGCGATGAATTGACGTTCCATATGCCGAACGGTGAGGATAAACAGCTCGAGTTTACGATGAAAAAAGGGGCGATCGACGGCTATCATTTGACCATTTTTCGCAATGTGAGCGAGCGGCGCAAAATCGAACGCGAGCTGCGCGAAAGCGAGCAAAAGTTCCGCAGCATTTTCGACCATGCGATGGACGGCATTTTGCTCTGGGATCGGGAGCATCGCATCATTGACGCCAATCCGATCGCCTGCGACATCTTTGCCGCTGCCAAAGAACAGCTGCTCGGCCGAACCGTGGGAGAGTGCGTTCCAGATCGGGCGCGCCGCCAGCTGAACAAGCTGCTTGCTCAATGCGAGCGAGCCGGTGAGGCGAGTGGAGAAGTGGAGTTTTCCGATGAGTGGAAAGGAAGAATGGTCGAATTTTCGTTGAAAAAAGAAGTGATTCCCGGCGTCGGGATGATGATGCTCCGCGACGTGACGGAACGGAAAGAGATGGAGCTGCAGCTGCGCAAATCGGATACGCTCAATGTCGTCGGCGAGCTGGCTGCGGGCATCGCCCATGAAATCCGCAACCCGATGACGGCGTTAAAAGGGTTTATCCAGCTGCTGCAAGGAAGCATTGACGGCGACTATTCGATGTATTTTAATGTTATTATGTCGGAGTTGAAGCGGATTGAGTCGATCATTACCGAGTTTCTCGTTCTGGCGAAACCGCAGGCGGTGCAATACAAGCAAAACGACATTTGCAAAATTATGCAAGATACGATCGATTTGATCAGCGCCCAAGCGATGATGCATAACGTGCAAATCATTGCCGATTTCGAGCGCGCGCTGCCGCCGGTATATTGCGAGCCGAACCAGCTGAAGCAAGTGTTCATTAATATTTTGAAAAACGCCATTGAAGTGATGCCAAAAGGCGGGGACATTACGGTGCGCATCGCCCGCGCCGGTTGCCATGTGCGCATCTCGATCACCGACCAAGGGTGCGGCATCCCGAAAGATAAAATTAAAAAGCTCGGCGAGCCGTTTTATACGACAAAAGAGCGCGGCACCGGGCTCGGCTTGATGGTCAGCTATAAAATTATCGAAGAACACCAAGGGAAAATTGACGTGGAAAGCGAGGTCGGCGTCGGCACGACGTTCCATATTACGCTGCCGATCGAGCGAACGGAAAGAGAGGACGACGATGACGATTGACTATGCGGTATACCGTTCAGCGCTGCTCGGCGATATGTACATCGCTTCTGACGGTGAGGCGATTGTGAAAGTTGAGCTGTTTTCGGAGGAATGGCGCGCGTTTGCGAGCAGGCATCCGGTGGTGGAAAGCCGGTCGCCGCTTTTGGAACGCGCGCTTGCGCAGTTGGATGAATATTTTCAAGGCCGCCGTCAAGCGTTCGATTTGCCGCTGCGGTGGCAAGGCACGGCTTTTCAACAAGACGTGTGGAAGGCGCTCTGCCGCATTCCGTACGGCGAAACGGCGACCTACGCCGATATTGCCGCGCAAATCGGCCGGCCGAAAGCGGTGCGCGCCGTCGGACAGGCGAACCGGGCGAATGAACTGGCGATCATCGTTCCGTGCCATCGCGTGATCGGCAAAAACGGCGCCTTGACCGGCTATGCCGGAAGCCGCACCGATGTGAAGGAGAAGCTGTTGGCGCTCGAGCGGCGCCACAAATAGGGGCAAAGGTGCAAAAAAACGCCGCCCCTAGGACTTGAGTCCACAGGGGCGGGATCGGGCGTTATTTTTTTTGCCAATGCGACAACGCGAGGGCGCCGACTAAAATGGCGCCTTTTATAATGTCTTGGGCGTAGTACGGAACGTTGGCCATCGTCAAGCCGTTCAACAACACCCCCATCAAAATCGAGCCGAACAACGTGCCGATGACGTTCGGCTTGCCGGCGCCAAAGACGGAAAAGCCGATGTAGGCGGCGGCGACGCCGTCCATCAAAAACGAGGCGCCGGCGGACACTTGCCCGGTGCCGATGCGTGAAGCGAGGACGATGCCGCCAAGGGCGGCGAAAAAACCGCTAATGACGTACGCGTACGTCCGGTAACGGTTCACCGGAATCCCCGACAGCCTTGCCGCTTCCCGGTTTTCCCCCGTCAAATAAAAGAGGCGTCCCGGTTTGGTGTATGTCAAAAACAAATGGGCAGCTATAACGACAAACAGCATCAGCAAAACGGAAAACGGCACGCCGAACAGCTCTCCTTGGCCGATAAATAGAAAGGAAGGGATGAATTTGCCCGGCGCCGTGCCGCCGTCTGGCAGCGGCATATCGTTATAAATCGAAAATCCTTTCGTATAGGTGAGCTGTACCCCGTTGATGGCGTACATCGTCGCCAATGTCGCAAGCAAATCCGGCAATTTGAATTTGACGATCAAGAGCGAGTTGAGCAGTCCGACGGCGACGCCGAGCAACAGCGGCACGAGCAAGGTGACGAAAATTTCTTGGCGATACAGAACAAGCGCCGCCGCGCTGGCGATCGTCGCAAGGCTGACCGTTGACCCGACCGATAAATCGAAGCCGTCAACGATGAGCGAAAACGTAATCCCGATCGCCACGAGCGTCACGATCGAAATCGAACGCAAAATGTCGCTGAAGTTTTCATACGTGAAAAACCGGTCTTGCGTGATGCCAAAATAGGCGATCACGGCCAGAATGGCGAGCAATGTCCCGTGTTTATACAAAAACTCAAGAATAGACGGTGCCGTTTTTTTCGACGGCGTCGCGGAAACGGCCGGCTGGTTCATCGATTTCACCTCCGCTGCAATAATAAACAAGCTGCTCGTACGTGAGTTCAGCGGCCGGCAGGCGGGCGAGCAGCCGACCGTCGACCATCACGTAGATGGTGTCGCAAATGTCAAGAAGCTCTTGACATTCACTGGAAAAGTACAGCACCGTTTTTCCTTCATCGGCAAGGGAGCGGATGATGGCAAACACGTCCTGCTTCGCGTGAACATCGATCCCTTTCGTCGGCTCGTCGAACAAAAAGACGCGCGCGTTCGTGTTTAGCCATTTGCCGATCACGACTTTTTGCTGGTTGCCGCCGCTCAAATGGCGGACAGCCGTGGCGCTTGACGGCGGATGAATGCCGAGCGAGCGCACGAGAGCATTGGCGGCTTCCGCTTCTTGTGCCCGCTTGATCCATTGCCAGCGCGCTAGGCGGGAAAGAAGGCGCACGGTGATGTTCGCCCGCACCGATTCGGGCAAAAACAGCCCTTGTTTGCGCCGCTCTTCGGGGATAAGGCAAACGCCGGCGGCGATGGCTTCATAAGGTGACGAGAATACATAGCGCCGCCCCTCGATTTCCCATTCGCCCGCCGTTTTTCGATGGGCGATCAAGCTTTCAGCAAGCTCCGTCTTGCCGGCGCCGACCAAGCCGGCGATGCCGACAATTTCCCCGCGATGGGCGTATAGGTCGATGGTCGTGCCGGTTTTGTCAATCGTGATTCCGCGGGCGGCAAAGGCGATGTCGCCCCCGTACGTGCGCGCCTGGTTGGCAGACGTTCTTCGCTTTGTCCCGGTCATATGCAGGACGATGTCTTCAAGCGACAGGCTGCCGGCGGCGCCGTGATAGACGACGCGGCCGTCGCGCAAAATCGTCAGCCGGTCGGCGATTTCTTGCACTTCTTTCAGCTTATGAGAAATATAAATAAAGCCAACGCCTTGCTGTTTCAGCTCATGAATGATGGCAAACAGCCGCTTCGTTTCCGCCTCGCTCAGCGCCGCGGTCGGTTCGTCCAAAATGATGTAGCGGGCGTCGGATGACAGCACTTTCGCGAGCACGATCAGCTGCTTTTCGTGGAGCGAACAGTCGCGCACGAGCTTCGTCGGCGGGATGGAAAGGCCGACGCGGCGAAGGAGAGCGGCGGCCCGCTCTTTTTCTTGGCGCAGCGAGCGGATCGGCCGCTGCGTGGCGCGAGCGAGTTCATCGGCGGCGATGTTTTCGTACACTGACAAACCGGGAAACAGCGCTGTGTCGACTTCTTGCACGACAAAGCCGATGCCGGCTCGTTTCGCGTCAAACGGCGAGGAAAACGCGCATGGGGCGCCGTCGATTGCGATCGTGCCGGCATCAGGCGAAATGGCGCCGGCCAACATGTTCATCAGCGTGCTTTTGCCGGCGCCGTTCATGCCTAAAAGGGCGTGGACTTCGCCCGGACGAACGTCGAAGTCCACGCCGTCAAGCACGCGCACGGCGCCAAACGATTTTTCCATGCCCCGCATTGACAACCCGTTCATTTTTTGTTCACCTGAGCTTCCAACGTTTTCATCCACGGCGAGATGGCGACGTTCGATTGCCCCCAGCCCGGGATGTATTGCGAGAGATCGCTCATTGATACTTGTTTGTCCGGCAGGTCGGACCGTTTCACTAAATGCGGCTCGAGCGAGTAAATGTTCGGCGTTTTTTCACCAGCAATTTTTTGGTAGGCAAAGCGAACTTGCACGCGGCCGACTTCCGCCGGATCCGTCGCTGTCGTCGCCACCCACGGGCTGTTCGGTTTTTGGATCATTTGCAAATCTTCATCGCTCAAATCGATGCCGTACACTTTAATTTCCGTGCGCCCGGCTTGTTCGATGGCGCGCGTCGCCCCTTTGGCGAACTCGTCCCATGTGGCGAAGACGGCGTCAATGTCGCCTTTGTTCGGGTATTTTTTCAAAATCGCTTCCATTTGCGTTTGCGTGTCTAGCGCGGTGTTGGCGCTCGCTGTGCCGAACTTGGCGATTTCCTTAATGTTCGGGTAGCGTTTTTTGAACGCCTCATAAATGACATGGCGCCGTTCCATCGGAGTAAAGCCGCCGACCCAAATCGTGACGATGTTGCCCTCGCCGTTTAAATCTTCGGCGAGCGTCTTTAACGTTTTCCAAGCGAGGCTATAGTCGTCTTGGTCGATGACGGTGACGCCGGGAATGTTCAAATCGTTGTCAAACGCCACAACCGGAATGCCTTTGGCGACGGCTTTTTTTACCGGACCTTCGAGCGCATCGGCGCGGCCGTGGTCAAGCAAAATCGCGTCGACGTTTTGTGTAATGGCCGTTTCAACATACGATGCCATCTTTGTCAAATCGTTGTCGGCGTTGTAAATTTGCACTTCGCCGCCGAATTTTTGCACTTGTTCTTTCACGCCGGCGATGTATTGCGAGGAGAATGTGCCGATCGACAGTTGCATAATGGCGGCGATTTTCACCGGCTTTTTCAGTTTTTCCGGAATGGCCGCCTGCTCGCTGCTCGCGGCGGTGGAGCTGTTGGACGATGTGGCGTCGTTGTTGTTCGTTTGTTTCGTTTCGTTGGCCGGCTTGGCGCTCATGGCATCTTGCTCGTTCGTGCAGCCGGTTAAGATGGAAAACACCGTAAAGAAAAGAAGAAAAAGAGGTGATAAGGCTTTAAATCGTTTCATACTGCTCCTCCTTTGCGAATAACGATGGCAGCGCCGTTTCGTAATGGCCGCGGACGATGCCTTTTTCGGTAATGATGGCGGTAATGAGTTCGTTTGGTGTCACGTCAAACGCCGGGTTGTACACGTTGACGCCTTCCGGGGCGATGCGCACGCCGGCGAGATGGGTCACTTCGTCCGGATGGCGCTCTTCAATCGGGATGTCCGCCCCTGTTTTTGTCTTGATGTCGATCGTAGACAGCGGCGCGGCGACGTAAAACGGAATGCCGAACGATTGAGCGAGCAAAGCGAGGCCGAACGTGCCGATTTTGTTCGCCGTGTCGCCGTTTCGCGCGATCCGGTCGGCGCCGACGATGATGGCGTTAATATGTTTCGCCTTGATCGTTTGCGCCGCCATGTTGTCGGTGATGAGCGTCACATCGACGCCCGCCTGCATGAGTTCCCATGTGGTCAGGCGCGCCCCTTGCAAAACGGGACGTGTCTCAAGGGCGTAGACGGACAGCTCGATTCCTTTTTCTTTCGCCAAATAAAACGGAGCAAGCGCCGTTCCGTAGCGGGCGGTGGCGATCGAACCGGCGTTGCAAATCGTCATCACCCGGTCGCCCGGGCGGAAAAGGGTCAAGGCGTATTCGCCGATGCGGCGGCACACATCCTCATCTTCGATTTGGATGCGGATCGCTTCGTGAATGAGCGATGTTTTCGCTTCGTTGACGGAAGCGGCGCTGTTGGCGGCGGCGACGAGCCGATCGAGCGCCCAAAACAAGTTGACGGCCGTCGGGCGCGCGCTCGCTAAGTAGTCGCGGTCTTGTTGCAAGCGGCGCTGAAATTCGTCCACCGCTTCGGTTTCATAGCGCGAGGCGGCGAGCGCCAAGCCATAGGCGGCCGTGATGCCGATCGCCGGCGCCCCGCGCACTTTCAACGTCGCGATCGCCTCATGCACGTCTTCGAGCGTATGCAAGTCGATGTATTCGGTGACCGATGGCAGTTTTTGTTGGTTTAAAATCGTGATATGCGTCTCGCGCCATTCGACAGAGCGCGGGATGGCAAATGAGTTCATCGTCGTCTTCCTTTCTCGGTTGATCGATTGGCCCAAGCTGGCGTTGGACGGCCGGCCCGGGCAGAGGGTGTCATCGTTCCGTTTCGATAAACAGGCGGCGGAAGCCGTCCGTTCCCGCCAGTTCAGCGCGCTCAACGATCAGGCGGCGGCCGAGACGGAGCGCGTGCCGTTTCGCGGCGAGCCGTTCGGCTTTTTGTTCAATGCCGTCGAGATCCGCCACATGGGCGAGGCCGATCGTCCGGCGAATGACTTCGCAGCCGGCAAAACCGACGGCGTCAATGAACGCTTGCCGCAGCACCTCATCAAGCAGTCCGGGCGTCGCGGCGTACGTTTCGACGCTTTCCGTCTGCCACAGCTCAGCGAAAATGGACGTAAACACCTTCCATGTTGAGTCGATGTGAACAAAGAGCGGTTGACGCTCCGCTTCAGGACGGGACAACGCATTTAACAGCAAGTTGGCGAAAAATTGGCCAAGGTCAAACCCGATCGGGCCGTAAAAGGCGAATTCCGGGTCGATCACTTTCGTTTCGTCGTCGCTGGCGAAAATGCTGCCAGTGTGTAAGTCTCCGTGCAGCAGCACATCCGCTTCAGTCAAAAACTTGCGCTTCAGCTTCGCCGCTTCGAGGCGGAGGCGGTCATCTTCCCAAAGCGCTTCAACGTCTGGGCGCAATTCGTCCTCAAAGTTGTTCGTGTCATGGTCGAAAAACGGATCGGTGAAGACGAGATCTTCCGTAATTTTGCATAGCTCTGGATTGACAAAGCTTTGCGCCAACTTCTTTTTCTCTTGTTGGTTCATGCCGAAATCAGACGTGTAAAACGCCGTTTTGGCGATGAATTCGCCGATATGCCGGGACAACAGCGGGTACGTTTTCCCTTCGATCAGCCCTTTGCGCGCGATTTGCAGGCGGGACAAATCTTCCATCACCGTGATGGCGAGCGATTCGTCGGAATAATAGACTTTTGGGACGTATTGCGGCACATAGCTGGCAAACGTGCGCAGCGCGTTGCTTTCAATGACGGCGCGCTTTAACGTAAGCGGCCAGCTTTCCCCGACGACTTTCGCGTACGGCAGCGCTTGTTTGATGATGACGCCTTGCTTTGTTTCTTGGTCGACGATATGGAAAACAAGGTTCAAGTTTCCGTCGCCGATCTCGCGGCAGGCAAGTGGCGCCCCGTCGCGGAACAAGCCGAGGCGGACGGCGAGGGCGGTCGCTTTTTGTTCGGTGAGCGGTTCGTAAACAGCTGATTGGACAATCGTCATTTTCACGTTCCCCCTTTACGTTTTGGCAAATGAAAAAGCCTCTTTCGCATACGGAAAGAGGCTTGAAGATTATTTGTCTTCACGCCTCTTATCTTTCAGAAAGACAGCGGTCTTTCTGTTGGACTTAGCACCGTGCCCTGCGGAAGCGGGTCGCTTCCGGCGCCGCCCTTGGCGTGCGCCCTATCTCACGATAGCATTACGGTCGGTTGCTGGGCTTCATTGGGCCAATTCCCTCAGCCAACTCTTGATAAGAGTACCGGTCTAGCTATTGAGTTTTTGCAATTTTCGCGATGTTAACAATCGTTTGGTTGCTTGATTCGAATCATACAGGTTGGGCAGGCGGATTGTCAATACGTTTTGAAAAATTTTTTTGCCGCCTCGTCGTAATCGCGCGGCCGGCGGTCGGCAAACACCGGGATGCGCGCACGCACCTGTTTAACGAGCGCCGGGTCGATGTCCGCCAGAAGAACGCCCGGCTTTTCATCGGCCTCGGCGATGATTTCGCCCCACGGGTCGATGACGAGCGAATGGCCGGCAAAGTCGTTGTTCGGGTCGCTTCCGGCCCGATTGCAGGCGATGACGTAGCATTGATTTTCAATCGCTCGCGCCATCAGCAGCGTCCGCCAATGGTGAAGGCGAGGAAGCGGCCATTCGGCGACGACAAACAGCGCTTCCGCTCCGGCTAAAGCATGGACGCGAATCCACTCTGGAAAGCGGATGTCATAGCAAATGACTCCGGCGCACGACAGCCCGTCAAGCGAAAATAAGCCTGGCGCGTTTCCCGGCTGCAAATACAAATGCTCATCCATCAGCTGGAACAGATGAAGTTTGCTATATTCACTGACGATTTGGCCGCTTCGGTCGGCGACGATCATCGTGTTCGTCACACCGGCAGCGGTTTTTTTGGCGACTGAGCCGGCGACGAAATGGACGCCGTATGTTTGCGCCAGGCGGGAGGCGAACGCTTTCGCCCGCCCGGCATCGTCATCAGCAATTTCGTCCAAGCGCGTCAAGTCATAGCCGGTCGTCCATAGTTCCGGAAGCACGACGATATCGGCTCCTTCGTTGGCGGCGGATTGCACGGCTGTTTCGGCTTGCTGTTCGTTCGTTTGCGGATCGCCAAACGCGATATCGAGCTGGAGGCAAGCGATGCGGATGGTCATTGTTTTTCACCCCAATGAAAAAATTTGCTTTACATTTTGCTTTTTACGATATATGATGTTGCACTAGAATTTCAAGAATTTTTCAAGAAGGTGTGGGCGATGACGATCGAATTTCCTTTTTCCGAACTGCTTGAACAGCTGCCGAAGCAGTTTTTTGCTTCACTTGTCGCCAAAGTGGGAGAGAAAATCAAGGCCGGGCATGATGTCATTAATTTAGGGCAAGGCAATCCGGACCAGCCGACGCCGAAGCATATCGTTGAGGCGATGCAACGGGCGGCGGTCAATCCGAAATACCATAAATACTCGCCGTTTCAAGGCTACTCGTTTTTGAAAGAAGCCGTTGCCGCCTTTTATGCACGCGAGTACGGAGTTGAGGTCGACCCGACCCGCGAAGTCGCCATTTTGTTTGGCGGCAAGGCCGGGCTTGTCGAGCTGCCGCTTTGCCTCGTCAACCCGGGCGATGTGGTGCTCGTCCCGGACCCGGGCTATCCGGATTACTGGTCGGGAATCGCGCTCGCCCGCGCGCGGATGGAAATGATGCCGCTTGTTGTCGAGCAGCAATTTTTGCCCGATTACAGCGCCATTCCGGCGGCGGTCGCCGACCAAGCGAAACTGATGTTTTTAAACTATCCGAACAACCCGACCGGTGCGACGGCGACAAAAGAATTTTTCGCCGAGACGGTGGCGTTCGCCGCCAAGCACGGCATCGCCGTCGTGCACGACTTTGCCTATGGGGCGATCGGCTTTGACGGCAAAAAGCCGGTCAGCTTCCTCGAAGTTGACGGGGCGAAAGATGTCGGGGTGGAAATTTACACGTTTTCGAAAACGTACAATATGGCCGGCTGGCGCGTCGCGTTTGCCGTCGGCAATGAACGGATCATTCGGGCGCTTGAGCTGCTGCAAGATCATTTGTACGTCAGCCTGTTCGGCGCCGTCCAAGAAGCGGCGGCCGCAGCACTTCTCGGCCCGCAAGATTGTGTCAACGAGCTTGTCGCCCTGTATGAAGCGCGCCGCAACGCCTTCATCGCCGCGTTGCGCGAGATCGGCTGGGAAGCACCGGCGCCGTCCGGGTCGTTTTTCGCCTGGCTCCCCGTACCGAAAGGGTGGTCGTCCGCCGAGTTTGCCGATGTGCTCCTTGAGCGGGCGCATGTCGCCGTCGCTCCGGGCATCGGCTTTGGCGAGCACGGCGAAGGGTATGTGCGCGTCGGCCTATTGACCGATGAGGCGCGGCTCTGTGAAGCGGCGGAGCGGATCGGACGGCTCGGGCTGTTTTGAAAAAAATGATTGACAACGGCGGCAAAGGCTGTCATAATTCAAAGTAAATTTGCCATACTTGCCAAAATCGTTTGACAAGTGTATAGTTACGCAAGCATTCTTATCAAGAGCAGGCGGAGGGACGAGCCCAATGAAGCCCGGCAACCGGCTTGGTACATTCAAGCACGGTGCTAATTCTTGCAGCGGAAACGCTGAGAGATAAGAAGAGCGCCATAAACGAATGACGCCTCTTCTTATGAAGAGGCTTTTTTCTTTGGAAAGAGGGATGAATGATGAGTGCAGTGATGGCAACGTATTTGCTTCATGACGAGAAAGACATCCGCAAAAAGGCGGAAGGGATCGCGCTCGGCTTGACGGTCGGCACGTGGACCGACTTGCCGGCGTTGGAGCAGGAGCAGCTTCGCAAACATAAAGGGGAAGTGGTCGCCGTTGAGGAGCTTGGCGAAAGCGAGCGTGTAAACGCGTATTTCGGCAAGCGGCTGAAGCGGGCGATCGTCAAAATCGCCTATCCGACGGTCAACTTCAGCGCTGATTTGCCGGCGCTTTTGGTGACGACGTTTGGCAAATTGTCGCTTGATGGGGAAGTGCGGCTGCTTGATCTCGAGTTTCCGGACGAGTGGAAGCGGCAATTTCCGGGGCCGCGCTTTGGCATCAGCGGCATTCGCGAAAAAGTCGGGGTATATAACCGCCCGCTGTTAATGAGCATTTTTAAAGGCA
Organism: Geobacillus icigianus; assembly: GCF_000750005.1. Classification (GTDB taxonomy): domain Bacteria; phylum Bacillota; class Bacilli; order Bacillales; family Anoxybacillaceae; genus Geobacillus; species Geobacillus icigianus. The sequence goes on from NZ_JPYA01000002.1 coordinate 14,888, forward strand.
TCATCGGCCGCGATTTGGCGTATTTGACGTCCGAATTGAAAAAACAGGCGCTTGGCGGCGTCGACCTAGTCAAAGATGACGAAATTTTGTTTGATAGCGAGCTTCTTCCGTTTGAGAAGCGGATTACGGAAGGAAAGGCCGCGCTTCGGGAAGTGTACGAACAAACGGGCAAACGGACGCTGTACGCCGTTAACTTGACCGGTAAAACGTTTGAGCTGAAAGAAAAAGCGAAACGGGCCGCCGAGCTTGGCGCCGACGTGCTGTTGTTTAACGTGTTCGCCTACGGGCTTGATGTGTTGCAAGGGCTGCGCGAGGATGAAAACATCACCGTGCCGATTATGGCGCATCCGGCGTTTAGCGGCGCGATCACGCCGTCTGAGTTTTACGGGGTCGCCCCGTCGCTGTTGCTCGGCAAGCTGTTGCGGCTCGCCGGGGCTGATTTCGTCCTGTTCCCGTCGCCGTACGGCAGCGTCGCTCTCGAGCGCGAGCAGGCGCTTGGCATCGCCCGGGCGCTCACCGATGACCAAGAGCCGTTTGCGCGGGCGTTTCCGGTGCCGTCGGCGGGCATTCATCCGGGGCTCGTGCCGCTTCTTGTCCGCGATTTCGGCCTTGACAGCATCGTCAACGCCGGCGGCGGCATTCACGGCCATCCGGACGGGGCGATCGGCGGCGGCCAGGCGTTTCGCGCGGCGATCGATGCGGTGTTGGCCGGTCGGCCGCTCCGCGAAGCAGCTGTTGAAAACGAGGCCCTACAAAAAGCGATCGACCGTTGGGGCGCTGTTGAGGTGGAAGCATGACGAGGCAGCTTGTTCTCTTTTGCGATTTTGACGGCACGATTACGGAAAACGACAACATTATCGCCATTATGAAACAGTTCGCCCCGCCGGAGTGGGAGGCGCTCAAAGACGACATTCTCGCTGAGCGCATCTCCGTTCAGGAAGGGGTCGGGAAGATGTTTTCCCTCCTTCCGTCTTCGCTAAAGGGCGAAATCGTCGATTTTCTGCGGGGCACCGCCCGTTTGCGCGAAGGGTTTCGCGAATTCGCCGCTTGGACGAAAGAGCAGGGCATTCCGCTCTATGTGGTGAGCGGTGGGATCGACTTTTTTGTCTACCCGCTGCTTGACGGGATCATCGAACGAGAGTGCATTTTTTGCAACGGCTCCGATTTCAGCGGCGCGACGATCCGCATCACGTGGCCTTACGCGTGCGACGGCGAGTGCCAAAACGGCTGCGGCTGCTGCAAGCCGTCGCTCCTTCGCAAGCTTTCCCGCCCGGACGGGTATCATGTCGTCATCGGCGATTCGATTACGGACGTAGCGGTGGCGAAGCAAGCGGATTACGTGTTGGCACGCGATTTTTTGCTCCAAAAATGCCAAGAGCTTGGCTTACCCCATGCGCCGTTTGCGACGTTTTTTGATGTGATGGATCATTTGCAGCAGGTGGAGGTGATCGTATGAGCCTCGTCGTGCAAAAATGGAACGAGCTCGCCGAGGTGAAGGCCGAGCTTGCCGCCCGCGACTGGTTTTTCGCGACAAGCGGCAATTTGTCGATCAAAGTGACAAACGATCCGCTCACCTTTCTTGTCACGGCCAGCGGCAAAGACAAACGGAAGCAGACAGACGAAGATTTTCTGCTCGTTGATGGTGATGGAAACCCGGCGGAAGACACGCATTTGAAGCCGTCGGCGGAGACGCTGCTGCATGTTGAGATTTATCGGCGGACGAAGGCCGGCTGCGTCTTGCACGTCCATACGGTCGACAACAACCTCATTTCCGACGTGTACGCCCAAAACGGGGAGGCGGTTTTTTCCGGCCAAGAAATCATCAAAGCGTTCGGCATTTGGGAGGAAAACGCCGCGGTGCGCATTCCGATCATTGACAATGACGCCGACATCCCGACGTTGGCCGCGAAATTCGCGAAACATGTCGACGGCGATACGGGCGCGGTATTGATCCATAACCACGGCATCACCGTCTGGGGCCGCGACGCCTTTGAAGTGAAAAAACATTTGGAAGCATGGGAGTTTTTATTCCGCTGGCAAGTAAAGCGGCTGCTTTTGCAACGGGCTGGCTTGCCAGTTGGTTGATCTATATTCATTTCCAAGGAGGATGAAAACGATGGCAGTCATTAAAGTGAAAAAAACTGGTCAAGTGATTGAGGGAGAGGACAACGTCCGCGCGTTTTTAAACAGCCAAGGTGTCTTGTACGAGCATTGGGATATTACAAAGCTGCCGGAACATTTGCACGACAAGTATGTGTTAAGCGATGAAGAGAAAGCGGAAATTTTAGCGGCATTTAAAGACGAGATCGAAGACTTGGCGGCGCGCCGCGGCTACAAAACATGGGACATTGTCGCTTTGTCCGACGCGACGCCGAACTTGGATGAGCTGCTGAAAAAGTTTGAACAAGTCCACATTCATACAGAAGATGAAGTGCGCGCCATTACGGCCGGCCACGGCATTTTCATCATCAAAGGCGACAAAGAAACGGGCTATTTCGATGTGGAACTCGAAGCCGGCGATGTCATTTCCGTGCCGGAAGGGAATCCGCACTACTTCACATTGATGGATGACCGCCGGGTGGTGGCTGTCCGCCTGTTCATCGATCCGTCCGGCTGGGTCGCTCATCCGTATGAGGAAACAGAAGAAGGAAACGGATGAACAGTCTACTGTGACTAATCAGGAAATTTTCTGCTCGGTTTGTCTGAGTGTGCTGCCTCGTTGAGAATGGTGTGGAACGAGGGAGGCCGCACCGGTGGCCTTCCTTCATAAAGTAGTTTGCCTAGTTCTATTCCACGTTAATTCAAATGAAAACAGCTCGTTTCCTTCTCTCGCTCTATTAAGGCGTTTCCCCTCTCACTAGAGGAGGAGTGATTTCGTACAAAATAGTGCGATTCCATTTGCTTCTCTAAAAAATATCAGCGAAACAGGTTTTTTTGTAGGCGAGATGTTGCTGCTTTGCTCGTGGCTGCCGCTTTTTATTGGCCTTCTTAGTAGGGTTTACAATGTTTCCATGAAAAAGAACATAAATAAAATACCGATAATAAACGCGTATGTTGCTGCCCACTCATTTCCATCACCATGACTTTCAGGAATGAGTTCTTTGTAAATAATAAACAACATGGCTCCAGCAGCAAACGCCAAACCATATGGAACTAAGCTTTCAAAGAGAGAGGCCAAATAAAAGCCGAGCAGTGCCGTGACTATTTCAACTGTTCCCGTCAATGTGGCGATCAAAAATGCTTTGAAGCGACCGATTTGCTGGTTGACTAAAAACAAGGCGACTAGAAACCCTTCTGGCGCATTTTGTAAGCCAATGGCCAAGGCAATGAGATTGCCCATTGGAGCAGCGCTGTTTGAGGCGTAGCTGACTCCGATTGATAGCCCTTCCGGAAGATTGTGCAACGTAATGGCAGCAATGATGAGCATCGCCTTTTCGTCAAACGGCACCCCGCTTTTTGTATGTTCTAAGTCGAGATGCAGAACTGCTAATTCCAGTATGGTTAAAACAAGTATTCCTGCGGCAAGGCCAATGAATAGCGTTGAAAAGTTTCCTGTTTGCAATGCTTGTGGGACTAGATTGACCATGGAAGCGGCCATCATGATACCGGCAGAAAAGGCAAGCAAGATGTCACGCCACCGATGGGTAAGTGATCGAGCTATGAACAAAATGAGTGCGGCGCCAAGTCCAGTTGATAAGGCAGATAGCACGCTGCCGGTCAGCATATTGTTCATCGAATTCCTCCTCGTTTTTCTTCTCTCGCTGTGTTTATGAGACGTTTTTTATTGATGTGATCAAACGATCAGATTTTTTGCAAATATTAGTGGCGATTACTGAAATATTGGTGATGTAACAGATCAGACCGCTTACGAATCTAGGAGACTGGTGATTTAAGGGGGCAAGCCGCTTATCAAGCCCGTTTTTCAAATAGAAAAGCCTCCTTGCATCAGGATCACCTTTCAAATGCTTCCCCATTGCTCAAAAGAAACAACCGTTTTTCACCAGTCCTCTAGTTTCTCAAATAAAAAAGCTTTGTCGCATCAACATCGTCTTTCAAACGCTTCCCTATTGCTCACGAGAAATAATCGTTAGTAAGTTGAAATTTTGGTTTACATCCCGCTGATTCCTCTCATATCAACTTGTACTTAGATGAAACCCGCAACGAAAAATCGGAAATTCTTTATTGCAACTTAAAGGAGGGTTGTGGACTCCTACAGGCTTTCGAAGGGAGAAACTTTTTCCAATCGGTTCAATTTTTTTACATGCTTACTAATCGATCTGAGGAAACGGCGTTTCTCATTATTCTTGGCATTATATTATTCTACATATGCGCTTGTGTAGTAGAAAATGAAAGATCAGATGCTGTGTGAAAAAGTTTTATGGACAGCGCCTGACCTCACCGCAAAGATGAAAGCCCCTGCCAGTTCGGTAATTTCACAGAAATTATAGACTTGTTAGTCGGTTGTGAAAGGAATGGAGAAAAACGCTGTAGTTTGTCAAATTGTTGAAGATCGTTAAGAAAAACCGGTTTTTCAGTGCTTCCCGATTGGCAACGACTTGCATCGGCTCTCCTCATAAAATCACCATGATTCGAAAAAAGGAAACAGGTCGGCGAGAAAAATATGTACATAATGGATAAGAACGGTTGCTTGCTTGCTTTCTGTTCCAGTATAATGGAAAGTAAGAAATGGTCAAATGCAAAGGATTGAATGTCATGGAGCAGAAAGGACAAGCATTGGAGCAATCGTTAAAATTATTTATCGTTCTCTCGCGGGCGTATCGCGCGGTCAGCGATCAAGTCAACAAATCGATCCACTCATTCGGGGTCAATCCCACGGAGTTTGCCGTGTTGGAACTGTTATATCATAAAGGCGATCAACCGCTCCAGCAAATCGGTGAGAAAATTTTGCTCGCCAGCGGCAGCATCACGTACGTTGTCGATAAACTGGAGAACAAAGGGTTGATCGTCCGCCGCGCTTGCGAGCGGGATCGCCGCGTTACATACGCTTCGATTACGGAAGAAGGACGGCGGTTTATTGAGCGCGTGTTTCCAGAACACGCCGAAACCATTCATGACACCGTGTCCGCGCTTACCGCAGAGGAGAAGGAGCAGGCCATCGCTTTGTTAAAAAAATTAGGATACGGGGCGAAACATGCCCTCACTGATCGGGGCTGACCCAAAAGGTCGCCTTCTTTCAAGATAGGCACAACATATAGTGCGACAGAAGCAGTCAGTACGTATATATAGAGACGAAAGAGGGCGTCCCGGTCCTTTTGGGACACCCTCTTTATTTTTGCCGAAAATGGATACGTTAATAAAGAAAGCAACAACGCCAAAGGAGGGAACGTGTATGATGATTCCCGTGGGGGTGTCGAACCGCCACATTCATTTGTCGAGCGAGCATATGGCGGCGCTGTTTGGCGAAGGCGTCGAGTTGACCGTGCTCAAGCCGCTGTCGCAGCCCGGGCAGTTTGCGGCGAACGAGACGGTGACGGTCGAAGGGCCGAAAGGGAAAATCGAAAACGTCCGCGTCCTCGGTCCCGTCCGTTCGCTGACGCAGCTCGAGATTTCGAAAACCGACAGCTTCAAGCTCGGCGTCGCGCCACCGGTTCGCTTATCCGGCGACATTGACGGAACGCCGGGCATTACGATTCACGGACCGAAGGGGACGGTGACCGTCGACAAAGGGGTGATCATTGCCAAACGGCACATTCATATGACGCCGAAAGATGCCGAGACGTTCGGCGTTCGCGACAAGCAAGTCGTGAAGGTGAAAACGCAAGGGGAGCGGGCGCTCATTTTTGATGAAGTCATCGTCCGCGTCAGCGACGATTTTGCCTTAGATATGCACATCGACACGGATGAAGCGAACGCGGCCGGCCTGAAAACGGGCGATTATGTTGAGCTGCTTCCGTCATGAAAATCATCCGTGTCAAAGGCAAACAAAGCGCCCTCTCGTTCGTTCCGAGAGGGCGCTTCCCGTTAACGCGGACGCTTCTTCTCTGATCGATCTAGGGTGCCGGTGATTTCGTGCAAAACAACGTTGAGTTCGACCTATTTCTCAATTAGAGAAACCTTGAAGAATCGGCTTTCTTTTCTTAACGAAAATGTCGCCGATTGGTGGTGACATCGTTTTTTCACCAGCCTTCTAGGGTGCCGACCAGATGAAACGGCGCATCACGTCGAATGGCATCAATGACTCCGCCGCTGATTGATGACAAGGGCGTGCATGGCGGCTCCTCCTTTCGGGTTAAGGCAGCGATTTGGTCAAATAACGGTCAAACCATTCGACGATATGGCGAAGCCGCTCGAGGCGAAGCATCGGGTTGCCGGTGCGCGACAAGTCATGGTTGGCGTCCGGAAAGCGAACGAATTTCGTTTCTCGCCCGAGTTGTTTCAAGGCGATAAACAGTTGTTCCGCCTGCTCGATCGGGCAGCGGTAATCGCGCTCACTGTGAAGAATAAGAAGCGGCGTGTTCATCTGTTTGACGTATTTGAGCGGCGAATGATGCCAAAGCCGCTCGGCGTCTTCCCACATGTCGCAGCCGACCTCCCATTTGGTGAAAAAGTAGCCGATGTCGCTCACGCCGGAGAAACTGAGCCAGTTGGAAATCGAGCGCTGGGTGACGGCCGCTTTGAACCGGTTCGTATGCCCGACGATCCAGTTTGTCATAAAGCCGCCGTAGCTGCCGCCGGTGACGCCAAGCCGTGTTTCGTCAATGAAGTCGAATTGGCGAATGGCGGCGTCGACGCCGGCCATAATGTCTTCATAATCCATGCCGCCATAGTCGCCGCGCACGGCATTGACAAATGCCTGGCCATATCCGTGGCTGCCGCGCGGGTTGGTGAATAAGACGGCATAACCGTGCGAGACGAGCAGTTGAAATTCATGAAAAAAGGTCAATCCGTACATCGCATGCGGCCCGCCGTGAATTTCGACGATAAGCGGCGCCTTTTCCCCTTCGCCAAGCCCGGGCGGTTTCATGATCCAGCCTTGAATGTCCGAACCGTCTGTTGATTGGTAGGTAAACGGTTCGGCATCAGCGAGCGCGACTTCGTTCTCGAGCGCTTCATTGACCGTGGTGAGCCGTGTTTTTGCGCCGTTTTCAAATGAGATGGCATACAAATCCCCAATCACTGTCGGCTCGCTAATCGCGGCAACGGCCTGCTGTTCATTCGGATGGACGGCGAGGCCGTATACATGGAAGTCTCCTTCGATGATCGGAACGACGGGTCCGTCAAGCGGGATGAAAAATACGTTGACGCGCCCGCGCTCCGAGGCGGTGACATACAGGCCGCTTGCGTCGTTTGCCCAAATCGGGCCCGGGCCTTTCGCATCAGCGTGCATGTCGCCGATCATCGCATCGCCGAGATGGACGTCCCAATCGGCGGTCAGCACCCGCGCCGTTCCACGCTCCGGCTCAAAAACGTAAAGCCGGTGAAGCGTCGCCCCGAGATAAGCCAAATCATGACCGATGGCGGCGAGCTTCGTTCCGTCCGGCGACCAAGCGAGCGAGGTGAAGGTGCCGCATCCGTTCGTCACATTCGTTTCCGCTTTCGATTCGAGGTCAAGCAGCACAATGTCGCGTGTAAAGACGGTGTCGGGATCTTCGTTCCGGTTGGCCACAAAGGCAAGCGTCCGTCCATTGGGCGACATTGCAAACGAACCGATTTCCTCCTCGCGGCTCGTTAACGCTTCCGCTTTTCCCGTCGCCGCATCGATGCGCACGAGCACCGGTCGTTTGTCGTCAAGAAATCCTGCCGCGTCCGATTTGTAATAGAGACGCTCGACTACGCGCGGTTTCGGGTCCGCCGGCTTCGCTTCCTTTTTTTCCGGCTCTTCGCGGTCAGCGATCGTTTCGTCGTCGCCGATCGTCGTTAGGGCGATGAGAAACGTTCCATCCGGCGCCCAAACGTAATCGCGCACCCCATTTTTGAAAAACGTCAGCTGGCGCGCTTCGCCGCCATGGGCAGGCAATCGCCAAAGCTGCGCGCGTCCGGAGCGGTCCGATAAAAAGGCGATCTCTTCCCCCGTTGGGGAAAAGCGCGGTTTCGTATCGCGCCAGCGCCCGAACGTCCATGGACGGACGGAGCCGTCTTCGGTCCACATCGATAGATGCGAGCGGTACTGTTTTTCCTCGTCGATCGATTTTTCCACAAACACGACGCGCGTGCCGTCCGGGGCGTAGTGCGGGTCGCGCACGGAGCGGAGGCGAAGCAAGTCTTCTGCCGTCATGCCGCGGCGTTTCGTTTCGTGTTCGCTGTTCATGCCTGATCCCTTCTTTCGTAAGAAATGTTTGGTTGATAGATTGTTTCGCTTTTCGAAAGAAAAATCCTGCTTTTGGTGCAAAAAAAAACGAACGTCCGTTGAGACGGACGCCTGCTTTTGATTATGCCGATCGTTTTTGTCTTTGTCGCTCGTGCTGTGCTGCTTTTCTCACTTGCGGGTAAAAGATCAAACCGCTCGCGAGCAAAGTGAGACCAAAGAGGAACGTTTTGATGTCCGCCGTGCCAGCGATGACGACCCAGACCGAATAGACGGACGCTACAGCGGCAACGACGCCATCCGTTAGGCGGCTGCGCTCCCCTTGATACGTTTCGCCCGTGATGACAAGCTTTAATTGAAAGACGGACGCAATCAAGTACGGGACGAGGTACGCCAGCGTGGCGATGTAAATGACAAAGTCAAACGCCGCGGCCATCGAGTGGGAAATCGTTGAAAAGATAAACAGCTGGGCCAACGCATTGGACAAGGTCAATGAAAAGCTCGGCGCCCGTCTGTCGTTTTCCTTTAAAAAGGACGGCAAAAACATCCCTTGTTTCGCCGCTTGGTACGGTACCTCGGCGCTCAACAAAATCCAACCGAGCGTCGAACCGAGCAAGCTGATGAGGCCGAGTCCGGCAAGCACGTAGCCGCCGATAGGACCGACGATGGCGACAATGGCATCGACGAGCGGTTTTTCCGATTGAATGAGCTTCTCTTGCGGCAAGACACCCATCACCAAAAAGCTGATGCCGATATAAATGGCCAAAGCGATCAGAAGACCGGCGATCGTCGCCCGTTTGACGTCCGCCTGTTTGCGGGCCCGCGCTGCGAACACCATCGCCGATTCAACGCCGACAAACGCCCAGAGTGTTGCTAACGCGGCGTTGTTGATTTGCCCGAGCAGGCTGATCGCTTGCCCACCCCCGTCATAGCGCGGAGCATTAAGGGGACCGATGACCGCCTTGTCAAAGGCAAACAAGGCGATGACGATAAACAGGAAAAAGCCGAGCACTTTGGCGGCGGTAGCTACAAAATTGAGCTTTCCGGCGTTTTCCACTCCGTGCAAAATGATGGCATGCATCCCCCAAAGGAGCGCCGTGCAGACGAGAAACGTCAGCAAATTTCCTAGTTTCAAAGGAAACGAACCGATCATGGCCACGGTGTGGTCGCTTGTCAAGACAGGAAAGAATGTCGATAAGTAGCTCGCAAACGTTGTGATGATGGCGACATTGCCGGCAAAGTTGCCGACCCAATAGCCCCATGATGACATAAACCCGGATAAAATCGACCAGTTCGACCCTTTCGGGAACAGCTCTTTCGCATAAATTTGCGGCCCGCCGTTCAAGTCGGGCTTGCGGATCGCCAAGTTTCCAAACACAAGCGCTGTCATCAAAACGCCCGTTCCGGTCAACAGCCAAGCGAGCATGACGCCAAGGGGGCTGGCAGCCTCCGCGAGCGAACGCGGCAGCATAAAAATTCCCGAACCGACCATATTGCCGACGACTAGCGCCGTTAATACCCAAACGCCCAGTTTTTGTTGCTTACCCAACCGCTAACACTCCTTTTCAAAAAAATATGCACCCGCGCCTCTTCAGCGGGTGCATGGCATGTTCGCATCCAGACTGAATGGCGATAGCGCTCCATCGCCGTAGGCGATGGCAGTCCTGCGCCTGTTCGGCCGCAGTCCCAGCTTGCGGCGCCGGAGCGCGCCGCAAACTTCGGCGGTGAACCCTTTCCCGCTGCGTCATCGGCCGCTCCGAGCCTCGGCAGCGCTACTTTTGTTCACCGCAACCTCTATCCCATTGGTGGAGAGGGGGTATATGGTTGCCGACATTATCGTACTTAATTCGACAAAAAACGTCAAGTTGTTTTTGCTGGAAACGGCACCGAACCGATCGGATGGAAAAGCCGGTACGAAGCGATTTTTCACCGGCCTTTTAGGAAGGCGGTGATTTAATCCTAGATACGACTTTGCAATGGCATTTCTCAACTAGAAAAAACCTGATGCATCGGTCCTGCTTTTCACACGCTCTCCCATTAATGAGGGGAATCAACCGTTTTTTACCAGCCTTTTAGATGTCTTGTGAAAAACGGTTGTTTCTTTTGAGCGATGGGGGAGCGTTTGAAAGACGATCCTGATGCGACACGGCTTTTCTATTGGAGAAACGGGCTTGATCAGCGGCTTGTTCCCTTAAATCACCGGCCTCTTAAAGGCTGGTGAAAAACATTGGTTTCCTTTGGTCGATGAAAAAAAGTGTGCACTGTTGCAAGGCTTTTCTATTTGAAAAACGATGCTGGGAAGCGGTTGCGCGAGTAAATCACCGCCTCTTAGAAAGATGTGGGATAGAAGAAGGATGTTCCCGCTTTTTTCGGATCGTCCGGGCAAAATTCAAAGGTTGGAAAAGGCAGGAGATTTTTGCACGACGGCGAATAGACAAAATGGGCGAAAAATACGAGCCCAATGCATGGTGATGAGATCATTCGTGAAGAGAGAAGGGGATGACGATGAAATTTTCCGAGTTTCGCTATGAGCGGCCGGACATCGATCAGTTGCAGGACGCGTTTCAAGAAGCGCTCGATGCGTTCCGCCGCGCCGGGAGCGCCGCCGGTCAGCACGAGGCGATGAAACGGGTGAACGAGCTGCGCCGCCGCTACAGCACGATGGCGAATTTGTGCCACATTCGCCATACGATCGATACAAACGATGAGTTTTATAAGAAAGAACAAGACTTTTTTGATGAAACGGGGCCGATCGTCAAAGGGCTCGTCAACGACTATTACCGCGCCCTTGTCGAGTCGCCGTTTCGCGCCGAGCTCGAAAAAACGTGGGGCGCGCAGCTGTTTGCCTTGGCGGAAACGCAGCTGAAAACGTACGCTCCGGCAGTGATGGAAGACTTGCAAAAAGAGAACAAGCTGGCAAGCGAATATACGAAGCTGATCGCCTCAGCGAAAATCATGTTTGAAGGCGAAGAGCGGACGCTCGCCCAGCTGCAGCCGTTCGTCGAATCGCCGGATCGCTCGGTGCGCAAACGGGCGAGCGAAGCGAGGTTTTCGTTTTTCACCGATCATGAAAAAGAGCTTGATGAGCTGTACGATGAGCTCGTTCATGTGCGCACCGCGATCGCCGAGAAGCTCGGGTTCAAAAATTTTGTCGAGCTCGGTTATGCCCGTTTAGGCCGGACCGATTACAATGCCGAGATGGTTGCCAACTTCCGCCGGCAAGTGAAAGCGCACATCGTCCCGCTCGCCGTCAAACTGCGCGAACGCCAGCGGCAGCGGATTCAGGTCGATCGGCTTACGTATTATGATGAGCCGTTCATGTTCCCGAGCGGCAATCCGGCGCCAAAAGGGGACGCCGCTTGGATCGTCGACAACGGCCGGCGCATGTATGAAGAGCTGTCGCCGGAAACGGGCGCGTTTTTCCGCTATATGGTCGAACATGAACTGATGGACCTCGTCGCCAAAAAAGGGAAAGCGAGCGGCGGCTATTGCACGTATATTGACGACTACCAAGCGCCGTTTATTTTCTCGAACTTTACCGGAACGTCCAGCGACATTGACGTATTGACCCATGAAGCAGGGCATGCGTTCCAAGTGTACGAAAGCCGCCATTACGATATCCCGGAATACAACTGGCCGACGCTTGAGGCGTGCGAAATCCATTCGATGAGCATGGAATTTTTCACATGGCCGTGGATGGAGCTGTTTTTCGCCGAAGATGCCGACAAATACCGGTTCGCCCATTTGAGCGACGCGCTCTTGTTTTTGCCGTACGGCGTCGCGGTCGATGAATTCCAGCACGCCGTCTACGAGCGCCCGGACATGACGCCGGCCGAGCGGAAGAAAACATGGCGTGACATTGAGAACGTGTATTTGCCGACAAAGGATTACGACGGCCACGATTACCTTGAACGAGGCGGCTTTTGGCAGCGGCAAGGGCACATCTACACCGACCCGTTTTATTACATCGACTACACGCTCGCGCAAGTGTGCGCGTTCCAGTTTTGGAAGCGGGCGGAAGACGACCGGGCTGCGGCGTGGCGCGACTATGTGGCGCTTTGCCGATTGGGCGGCAGCCGGCCGTTCACCGAGCTCGTCCAAAGCGCCAACCTCCAGTCGCCGTTTGCCGACGGGGCGGTCGCTTCGGTTATCGGCCATATCGAGCGGTGGCTGGACAGTGTCGATGACAAAGCGTTGTGAATGAAAGCGGAAATGGAACGGACGATCCGCGTGTTGATGAACGGTCTGCGCCGCTAACCGGCCGGCTTCCGCCAAGGAGCCGGCCTAGTTGTTTTCTTTCGCGTAACGGAGGATGGCTTCGGCATCAAGCAGCGACGGACGTGCGTTCGGTCAAAACGTTTGACCGAACGGCCGTCATGTTCTGGCACCGTCGTCTTCCGAAATGACGCTGGATCCTTTGTTTGGATCGAACGATGGATACCACTGGACATCGTTAAAAATATGGACAGGGGATCGTTCTTTGTCCAAGATGAGAAGATTGTACCGCAAGTCCCCATGATTAATTCGATTGATCAAATCTTTTGGGATATCGTCTATCCATGAGGAAGAAATGGTGATGGTATATGACAACTGTCCGTTGGCCGGCAAAGGGCCTTTGACGGCGTTCGAACGGTCAACATGGGTCACGCGAGAAAGTTCCTCTGGATATTGAATGACGAAATAGTAATCTCGATACTGTTCAAGCAACTGATACAGCTGCTCCGAGAGGGTGTAACGCATCGTCAAGTGAATCGAGCGGCTCGTTGCTTTGGCGGTAAATTCATTGACTAAAAAATGCGGTGGCAGAAATTTCTCCTCTAGCGATAACGGCTTCTGTTCCTTTTTTACTTTTTCCTTTTGCTCGTTTCCTTGTACCGCTTCTTTCCCTACATGGTGCGGAGCGGGGGTAGGATCATGTCCGCGCTCGCACGCCGCCAGCAAGAGAACGCCGATAAAAAGAGGGTAAAAGAACTTTTCCTTCATAAAATCACCCATTCATGAAGATAGGTTGGAGGAATTGGGCTCCCGCTTTTCAGATGCCAAAACCAAGGCCGAGAGACAGGATCGCTTTTTACGCTACAAACACTAACAATATTTTCAAATTGATTGTCTCATCAAATAAGAAAAATGCCAAGCACAACCGTTAGTGAAAATTCGACATTTTTCGATTTGTGGTATTGGTCATAAAAAAACGCCTCACCTTTTGTTCAAGGTGAGACGATGTTCGTCAGACGGTTACGAGGCGATTTGCGCCACGATGGCGTCTCCTTTGACATCGATGCGGATCGCGCGCACCGATTGGTCAGCGTCAAGAAGACAGTCGGCGATGTTGTCTTCAACATGCTCTTGGATGACGCGGCGGAGCGGGCGGGCGCCGAAGGCCGGATGGTAGCCGAGCTCAGCCAGCTTTTCTTTCGCCGCTTCCGTCACGTCGAGTTCAATGCCTTGTTCGCGCATCGCCGCTTTGACATCGGCGAGCATCAAGTCGACAATCTCAAGCAAGTGCGCTTTTTCGAGCGGCTTGAACTCGATGATGGCGTCGAAGCGGTTCAAAAATTCGGGCTTGAAGTAAGCGCTGAGTGAGTCAAGGACGCTTGATGGGCCGCCGCTTTGTTTTTCAAAGCCGACGGTGATTTTTTTGTCGGTGACGCCGGCGTTGCTTGTCGCGATGATGACCGTGTCTTTGAAGCTGACGGTGCGGCCTTGGCTGTCGGTCAAGCGGCCGTCTTCCAAAATTTGCAGGAAGATGTGCTGCACGTCTGGGTGCGCTTTTTCAATCTCATCGAGCAAGATGATGCTGTACGGATGGCGGCGCACTTTTTCCGTCAGCTGACCGGCTTCTTCAAAGCCGATATAGCCCGGCGGTGAACCGATCAGCTTCGCGACGGAATGTTTCTCCATGTATTCGCTCATATCGAGGCGAATCATGGCGTCTTTCGTGCCAAACAGCTCTTCAGCGAGCGTTTTGGCGAGCTCCGTTTTCCCGACGCCGGTCGGGCCGACGAACAAGAACGAACCGATCGGACGGTGTTTCGCCTTCAAGCCGGCGCGGCTGCGGCGAATCGCTTTGGCGACTTTTTGCACCGCTTCCGCTTGGCCAATCACTTTTTTCGCCAAGTTGTCTTCGAGATGTTTCATTTTTTCTTTTTCATCGGCTTGCAGCTTGCCGACCGGGATGCCGGTTTTCTCGGCGATGATTTGCTCGATATCGGCGGCATCCACGACAGGGCGTTCTTGGGTGACGCCTTGGTCGAGCTGTTTCTCCAGTTTCAGCTCTTCATCGCGCAGTTTCGCCGCCAGCTCATAGTTTTCTTCTTTCGCCGCTTGTTCTTTTTCTTTCGCGATTTGCATCAGCCGCTCTTGCAGCTGTTTTTCATCGGTCGGGCCGAGGTGCAAGTTCGCTTTCGAGCCGGCCTCGTCCAACAAGTCGATCGCTTTGTCCGGCAGGAAGCGGTCTTGGATGTAGCGGTGCGCGAGTTTAACGCACGCTTCGATCGCCTCGTCTGTATAACGAACGTGGTGGAACTGCTCATATTTTGGTTGAATGCCTTTTAAGATGGCGATCGCTTCGTCAACGGTCGGTTCGTTTACGATGACCGGTTGGAAGCGGCGTTCAAGAGCGGCGTCTTTTTCAATGTGCCGGTATTCTTTCAACGTTGTTGCTCCGACGACTTGCAGTTCGCCGCGGGCGAGCGCCGGTTTTAAAATGTTGCCGGCATCCATCGACCCTTCGGCAGCGCCAGCGCCGACGAGCAGATGAATTTCGTCAATGAACAAGATGACGTTTTTCCGCTCTTGCAGTTCGGCGATGAGCCGTTTCATCCGCTCTTCGAATTGACCGCGGATGCCGGTGTTGGCGACAAGCGATGCCACATCAAGCAAGTACACTTCTTTGTTCAACAATTTTTCCGGCACGTTTCCTTCGGCGATTTTCAGCGCCAGCCCTTCAACGATCGCCGTTTTCCCGACGCCCGGCTCCCCGATCAACACCGGATTGTTTTTGTTGCGGCGGTTCAAAATTTCAATAACGCGCGCAATTTCTTTGTCGCGGCCGATGACGGGGTCGATTAAGCCCGCTTTGGCCATTTGCGTCAAGTTGCGGCCAAATTGATCCAAAAATCCGCCGCCATGACGCTGCGGGTGTTTGGCCGCTGTTTCCGGCGCGGCCGCTTGCGCGTTGGCCGCCGCCAGATGACCAGCGAACCAGTCGTCAAACGAAAACGGCGAAAAGCCGAAGTTCATTGGAATTGACAGTTGCTGTTTTTGTTTTTCATAGCATGTATGGCAAAGATGAAGCTGTTTTTTCTCACCATTCCATTGCAAGTTGACAAACACCGTTGCTTCACGTTGTTGGCATGCTTGGCAACGCATGAGGAATACCCCCTTCTCCGTTACTAGTAGTTTGACTTTGACTTTCTTTGATCTTCTGACTCTATTATACTTTGACCTTTTTTGACTTTCAAGTGTTTTGCGCAAAAAAATTTGTGATAACGATGAAATGTTTTTGAAAAAATGGTGAAGACTAATAGAGGTGGAACGAAGCTATGATAAACTGAAAAACAGAAAAAGAGACTGTTTTGTTCACCTGTCCGGTCGGGCAAATGGCATGACAGCTCTTAGATGGAAAGGAGAACAGGAACATGAAACGGTTCGCGTTAGCGTGTGTGGCTACGTTGATCGTCCTCACAGCGGCGGCTTGCTCGGACAACAATAAGCGAACGGAAACGCCGGCTGTGCTTGATGTGAAGATGGAGATACCCGATCATATCGAGTTGAACAAGCCGACGAAGCTCGCTTGTGTCGTGACGTATGGCGGTGAAAAAGTAGACGATGCGAGCGAAGTAAAATTTGAAGTGTGGAAGCACGGCGCCGGCGATCGCGACATGCTGAAAGCGAAGCGCGATGGCAGCGGGCGCTATTCGGTCACCAAAACGTTCACCGAAGCGGGGACGTATTCCGTTGTCGCCCATGTGACGGCACGCGATATGCACAACATGCCGAAAAAAGATGTTGTCGTCGGCAATCCAAGCCAAGCGGCTGAAAAAGGAGAATCGGACAGCCACCCGTCCGGCGAGGCGGATCATCAGCACGGTGAGGCAGGCCATCACCACGACAACAGTGTGTCCATGTCGTTATCTTCCCATTCGGTGACAGCCGGAAAACCAGTGACCTTAGCGGTTCGCATCATGAAAGACGGAAAGCCGCTGACGAAGGCGACCGTCCGTTTTGAAATTTGGCAGGCGGACAACAAACATGAGTTTGTCGAAACAAAAGAAGCCGGAAACGGTGACTATCAGGCGGAGGTGACGTTTGCTACGCCGGGAACGTATTCCGTGAAAGTGCATGTCGAAGCGGCCTCCCTGCATGAACATCAAGTCGAACAAGTGATGGCGCACTAACGAAGACGAGGGTGTCCCAAAAGGAACGGGATACCCTCTTTCGTTGCTATATATACGTTCTGACTGCTTCTGCCGCACTATATGTTGTGTCGATCTTGAAGGCAGACAACCTTTTGGGTCAGCACCGTTTTTTCTATTCTTGAAGGCAGACAACCTTTTGGGTCAGCACCGTTTTTTCTATTCTTGAAGGCAGACAACCCTTTGGGTCAGCCTGTTTTTTCTATTGAGGAACATTCTCCGGTTCGGCCGTCTTTCTTGTCCGCTGCGGACATATACATGGAATGAAAAGAGAGGGCAAGAGAAGGAGATGGCAGACGGTGAGAAAAAAAACGGAATGGGCGGAGGCGTGGCAAATTGCTGCCGTGTATGTCGGTACGGTGATCGGCGCTGGATTCGCGACGGGCAGAGAAATCATTGAATTTTTTACCCGGTATGGAACGGCGGGGACGATCGGGGTGGCGGTCAGCGGCGCGCTGTTCACTTGGGGCGGGGCGCGGCTCATGGTGATGGCGCGCCGCCTTGGCGCCGCCTCTTACGATGAATTGAATCGCTATTTGTTCGGGAAACGGCTCAGTCCGCTAGTGACCTTCGTGATGACGTGCATGGTGGCAGGGGTGACGGCGGTGATGATTGCCGGGGCGGGCGCGGTGTTTGAAGAGCAGCTCGGCTGGCCGCGGCAGGCGGGGATTGCGCTGACGCTTGGCGCGGCGTTGACGGTCATGTTGCTCGACCGCAAAGGGCTGTTTGGCGTGAATGTGTTTGTAGTGCCGATGATGGTGTTGTTTAGCGTCACGATTTTGCTCAAAATGGCGACAGCCGGGCATCTATGCCGACCGGGGGCAACAGCAGCGGACTATTCGCTGAAAGCGATGATGGCGCCGTTTTCTTATGCGGCGTTTAACTTGGCCATGGCGCAAGCGGTGCTTGTTCCCGTCGCCCGCGAAGCGGCGAATGAGCGGGTGGTCAAGCGCGGCGCGGTGTTGGGCGGCTTGCTGCTGACGGGGCTGCTGCTGTTGAATCATACGGTGCTGTTGTCGTTTCCGCATCACGCGGGCGATGAAATTCCGATGGCTCAGGTGGTTCGGACGTTTTTCGCCGTGCTTTATTGGTTTTATGTCGTCGTGATTTACGGGGAAATTTTCACCTCCGTCATCGGCGGATTGTTTGGGCTGGAACGTCAGGCGCGCGCCTGGTGGCCCGGGGGCGGGAAACCGCTTGGGGTGCTGCTTGTGCTGCTGTTTGCTGCTGTCAGCCCGTTTCGCTACGGGGAGCTGTTGTCGATGGTCTATCCGTTGTTCGGTTACATAAGCATTTGTTTGTTATGGCTTCTTTGGCGCCGGCGCATGCCAAAGCGGTAAACAAGCCCTTTTGCTCCTTGCCCAAGCGGCCGAGAAGCAAAAGGGTTTGCTTTTATAAAACCGGTCATTGAAGGGAAGTGGGCCTGTCACCAACTTCAGCGGTTTTCTCGGTCTTTTCGAAGTGAAAGCGGGAAATCATCTTATCCAATTCGCGCGCTGCCGCTGCCAGTGCATCCGCTTCGCGCGCCAGCTGATGAAGAGCGAGCGTCTGCTGTTCGAGCCCGGCCGATGTTTCATGAACCATGTTGGAAAATTCGGTGGCGACAGTGCGCACGCCTTCCATCAATTCGCTGAGGCGTCTGCCGTCGGCGGTGATATCGTTGACGTAGGCTTCGTTTTGTTGAAGCAAGCCGTTCAGCTGCGCAAACATGTTGCCGAGCGCCGTGAATGTTTCCCCGGTTTTCCACAGCGAATCTTTCGTTTTTTCTACGTGCCGGCCGCTTCCTTGCGCGGCATCGACCGCTTCTTTGAGCGCGTTCGCCATAGCGTCAAGTGAGGAAAAAATTTCCGACGCAAACGCGTTTGTGTCTTCGGCGAGTTTGCGCACCTCTTGGGCGACGATGGAAAACCCACGCCCTGCCTCGCCGGCCCGCGCCGCCTCGATCGACGCGTTCAGGGCGAGCAAGTTCGTCTGTTTGGCGATCGTGCGAATGGCGGCGATCATCTCATGAACGCGCCCGGCTTCTTTGGCCGCCTTGTCGATTAAGGTGGTCGTCTCCCCGATGCCGATCTGCATGGCATCCATATTCGTTTTCGTTTCGTCCATGAGGCGAATGCCCTCAGCCGCCGATGACCACGCTTCATCGGCCTGCCTGACGACCCGCTCTACAGCGGAACGCATTCCTTGGACGCGCTCCACCATTTGTTGGATAACGTCATCGGCTTGTCGGACGGCGTCGGTTTGTTGCTTGGCTCCTTCACGGAACGTTTCCACTGCGGCAGCGATTTCGTCAAACGATTCGGACAAGCGGCGCATTTCCATTTGTTGCTCATGGCTGACATCCCGCACCGTTTTCGCTGCTTTGCCGAGCTCGGTGATCATCGTGCGGATGCCGAGAATCATTTTGTTGATTTCGTAAGCGATTTGGTGAAATTCGTTCCGTTTCCCCGCCGTTTCCACTTCGGCGTGCAATTGGCCGGAAGAGGCGGTGCGGGCAACGCGGTACCAACGGCGCAGTTCGGTTGTCAGCCGCCGTTCCCAGAAAAACGAAAGCGCTGCGCCCGCTATCATCGCGGCCAAGGCGGCCAACCAGACAGGCAGCCGAGCGGCCGCCATTCCCCCGCCAACTGCGACGGGAAGGGCGACGAGGCTGGCGAACACCCACGGCAAATACGGGCGATGCATGAGCCGTCCCAGCCGCAAATTGATCCGTCTTCCACTCGGCTCTGTCCAAAGCGGGCAGCTAGCGTCAATCAACACTTCGCCCGTGTCGCGTTCGTACACTTGCAATAGCGGCTCGTTCGTGCGGGCGGCGGCGAGCCCGACCGGATCGGCGAAGGTTCGTCCTTCGCGGAGACGGTTGGTATGAATGAGGCCGTATCCGTTTTCATCGACAACGACAAAGTATTCGTCCTGGCCGAGCCGCTCATCCAACAAGGCGCGGAGGCGGTCAAGCTGCTCCTCAAGGGGGCGCGTCGGGTCCATGGACCGCCGCAGCCATTCCGCTGTTTCTGTCGCTTTTTTCAACGCCTGTTTCGCGCGGCGTCGCTTTGTCAAGTCACTCATTCGGCATTCTCCTTTTTCTTTTCGTCAGTCTTTTACACGCGTCCAGCCAAAGAGCACGCACTGGCGTGATAGGGAAGAAGGCGTCTCCTTCTGGTCGGCACGTTTCACCAAGGGGGCTATTTTTAATAATATATAGAAGATTTTGTCGAATCAATAGGAGATCAGAGGGGGATGAAGAAAAATCATCGATGGTTGGAAGTGGACTTGAAAGCTGGCGAAAAACAATAGATTCGCTCGATTGATGAGAAATTCCAAGGAATGACATGATGACGTTGCAAAGTTTTTCCGTTTGAGAAACACGGTTGGAGAGCAGTATTCCCCTTTAAATCACCAACCTTCTTGGTTCGTCCACCTCCAAGTCGGCTGCTGAGGATGAATAAAACTCATGGATAGCTGGGAGACTATGGAGTAAACGGAAAAGCGAGGGGATGGACGTGGGGTTGTTCACGTTTTGGAAAAATAAGAAGAAACGCCCTCCCAAGCGTCCGGTTTCTCAGCTTTGGGAACAATTGCGGCAATCGAGCGACTTTGTCGAAGTATCGTTTCGCGTTGGAGGCAAAGAGCTTTCCATTTATTATTTTGATTCACTCGTCGATCCCCAACTGTTGCAAGAGCGGATTCTTTGCCATCTGCAAAATGACATTCCAAAGCATCCAGACGTCCGGCTGGAAGATTTGCAGCAAATCGTGCCGATTCAGCGCATTGAAGTGAGCGAAGACACGGCGCTGATCGAAGAAAAAGTGCTGAAAGGATTTGTCGCTGTCACCTTCCGCGAGCAGCCGAACAAAGCGGCGCTCATGAGCGCCCCTGCTGACAATTTAGGGCTGCGGGAAAACAACGATTCGGAAAATGAGTTCAGCGTCGTCGGGCCGAAAGTCGGGTTTATCGAAAACATCGGCGTCAACCTTCATCTCCTCCGGCGGCAAATCGCCATCCCGAATTTGGTGTTTCGGGAAATGGCGATCGGTTCTGTATCGAAAACGAAAGTCGTCGTCGCCTATATCGACGGCGTGGCCAATCCGGAAGTGGTGCAAACGGTGACGCAGCGGCTTGAGACGATTCACTTTGACGTCGTGTTTGACAACGCGATTTTGGATCAGTTGCTCGCCGACAATTCGCGAACGCCGTTTCCGCTCTTTATCTCGACCGAACGGATCGATCGCGCGGTGTATGCCCTCATTTCCGGGCAAGTGGCGGTGCTTTGCGACGGTTCGCCGTATGCGGTGATCGGGCCCGCGGCGCTGTTCGATTTTTTTACGTCGCCAGAAGATTACTATTTGCCGTGGGTACTCGGTTCGTTTTTTCGGCTGATCCGGTTTTTCGGCGTGGCGTTTTCCGTGCTGGCGTCGCCGGTTTATGTGGCTGTTTTGACGTATCATTACGAAATGATTCCCGAGGATCTGCTCGGCCCGATCATTTATTCGCGTTCCAATGTGCCGTTTCCACCCGTGCTCGAAGTGCTGTTTTTGGAAATTACGATTGAGCTGCTGCGTGAAGCCGGGGCGCGGCTGCCGACGAAAGTCGCGCAGACGCTCGGGATTGTCGGCGGGATTGTGATCGGGCAGGCGACCGTCGACGCCGGTTTGACGAGCACGATTTTGTTGATTGTCGTCGCCTTGGCCGCGCTCGCGTCGTTTACCACGCCGATTTTCAAAATGTCCAACACGATTCGGTTCATTCGGTTTCCATTCATTTTGTTTGCTGCCGGCTGGGGCGGGGTCGGGATTGCTTTTGCCGTCTGTTGGCTGCTCATTCATTTAGGCCGGCTGCAGTCGTTTGGGTATCCGTATTTGGTGCCGTTTTATCCGTTGCGGTTTCCGCATTTGAACGATACCTTTATTCGCTCCCCGTACAGCCAAGCGGCGGAGCGGCCGCAGTTTCTTCGCCCGCGGTCGCGGTTTCGCTTTGACCCGAAGGAGGCGAAGCAAAAGCGCGATATTGATGAGTAAAGGGGGATGTTGATGCGGCGCGGGTGGCTATGGATCGGGGCGCTGCTGTTGCTAGGCGGGTGCGCCAGTTCGTCACGCCCGATCGACGAGATTCAAATTATTCAGGAGATGGGATATGATTTTGAAAACGGCCGTTATACAGGGACAGCCGTGTACCCGACGTTCAAACAAGGACCGATGACGAAACCCAATTTATTGACGACGACATCACCGACGATTTACGACCTCATTCCGCGCCTGTCGTCGAAATCGCCGTTGCCGATCGAGGAGGGGCAGCTGCGCCTCATTTTGTTCGGCAAGGAGTTTGCGAAGCGCGGAGTGACGCAGATTACGCACAGCTTGGCACGCAACAACAAAGTCGGAAGCCATTTGCTGCTTGGCGTGGCCAAAGGCAGCGCCAAGGAGCTGTTGCACATCACAGCGAAGACGACGCTCAGCGATACGCTCTATTTGCCGAACCTCGTCGAGCAAAATGAACAGTCGATGAACTTGCCGAAGACGAACTTGCATCTGTTTTTGTATCGCTACTTTTCCCCGGGGAGCGATCCGTTTTTGCCGTACTTTGAGAAAAAAGGCGATTTTGTGAAGCTCGAGGGGCTCGCGTTGTTTCGCGACGACAACTATGTCGGGCACGTCAGCTTGCGCGATGCCTTTTTAATGAAAATTTTGCTCGGGGAAACGAAAAACGGCGTTTATCAGCTGAAGGTTGGCAATCGCGGAAAGCAAGGCGAGGATCGGGTCATGCTGCAAAACTTATGGGCGAAGCCGAAATTTGAATGGAAACGTGACGGAAGCCGCCATCGCCTCGATGTGTTCGTTCATATTCATGCCTCGGTGCGAGATTATCCATCATGGCTTGATCCGCTCATGGGGAAGCAGTTGGATAACGTGAAAAAAAAGATGGAAAACGAATTGGAGCACAATATAGAACGTTTATTCCGTTATTTTCAAAAAAAGCGAATTGATCCGCTTGGCTTCGGCGATTTTGTCCGCAGTGTAACAAAACATTGGGATCAGGCTGCGTTTTATCGCGAATACCCGGACTTGGACATCCGCCCCCATGTGACAGTCGACATCGTGCACACGGGCATTGGCGAATAAGACGGGGACTATGAGGAGGGAAGACCATGAAACAGCCGATTCCAGACCGGTTTCTCATCTCCCCGTTTTTTGTTTTTTTCGTCGTCCACGCTATACAGATTGGTGTTGGGGCGCTCAGCTTCCAACGGCCGCTGATGAAAGCGGTCGGGCAGGATGCCTGGATGGTCGTGCTTCTGGCCGGGCTGGCCGCCCACTTGTTCATTTGGTTGATGTATCGCCTGCTTTCCCGCGCTCCTTTCGGCGGGGATATTGTCTCGCTTCATCAACATTATTTGGGCCGGTGGTTTGGCGGCCTGTTGAGCGTAGGAGTGATGTGTTATTATCTGTTGGCGGCGCTGACAGTGCTGCAGTCGTACATTGAAATCATTAAAGTATGGGTGTTTCCGCTCATGGGAACATGGCAGTTCAGCCTCATTTTTTTGGCGCTCACCTATTACGCCGTACTTGGCGGATTCCGCGTCGTGGCGGGACTGTGTGTATGGGGTGTGGTCATTCCGCTGGCGACCATTTTCCCAATGTTATTTTTTCCGCTGGAGTACGCGCAGTATCGAAACTTGCTGCCGGTATTCGACCATTCGTTTGGGCAGCTCGTCAGCGCGTCGAAAGAGATGACGCTGCAATATTTAGGATTTGAAATGCTGCTCATGTACTACCCATTTGTGAAAAACGCGCCGTCTTCACAAAAATGGGCGCATGCCGCCAACGGTTTTACGACCTTCATTTATCTTGTCATCATTCTTATCTCGATCGTGTTTTATAATCAAGAACAAATTCAGCACTTAACATGGCCGACGTTGACGCTGGCGAAAATTCCCGAAGTGCCGTTTATCGAACGGATGGAATACATCGTCATCTCGATTTATGTGCTTGTCGTGTTTCCGATCATCACCCTCTCGGTTTGGGCGGCGACGCGAGTTGTGAAACAGCTGTTTGCCGTCCAGCAGCGCCGGTCGCTGCCTGTGCTTCTTGTCATTTTGTTTATCGGCACGCTCTTGCTTCAAGAGAAAGCCGACATCGAACGGATCGGCCAATGGACGGCCAAGCTCGGATTGTATCTTGTCGCCGTCTATGTTCCACTTTTATGCATCAGCGTGTGGGTGGTGGAAAAGGTGAAAAAAACGCTACAACAAAAGCCGTAAGTATGGTATAGTGAGAAAGAAAACAGAAGAATGCAATTCTGTACGTTTGTACGGGAGAGGTTTCTAGCAACACCCTCTATAAAAAACTAGGGACGGCTGTATCCTAGGGGTATGGCCTTTTTGTTTTGGAAACCTCTTCTTCTGCTCATTCAGAAGGAGGCGAATGAGGATGAAGCGAAAGGAAGAAAAGGCGGTCGTCGTCTTTAGCGGCGGCCAAGACAGCACGACGTGTTTGTTTTGGGCGAAAAAGCAGTTTGGTGACGTGGAAGCGGTGACGTTTAACTACGGCCAGCGCCACCGTCTAGAAATAGAAGTGGCCTCGTCCATCGCCGCGGAACTTGGCGTCCGTCATACGGTGCTTGATTTGTCGCTTCTCGGGCAGTTGGCGCCGAACGCCTTGACGCGGCGCGATATCGCCATTGAACAAAAGGAAGGCGAGCTGCCGACGACGTTTGTGGACGGGCGCAATTTGTTGTTTTTGTCGTTCGCTGCCGTGCTTGCCAAACAGCGGGGGGCGCGCCATATGGTGACAGGTGTGTGCGAAACTGATTTCAGCGGCTATCCGGACTGCCGCGATGTATTTATCAAATCTTTGAACGTCACGCTCAATTTGGCGATGGATTACGAATTTGTCATTCATACGCCGCTCATGTGGCTGACGAAAGCGGAAACGTGGAAGCTCGCTGATGAGCTCGGGGCGCTCGAGTTCATCCGCGCGAAGACGCTGACGTGCTACAACGGCGTCATCGCCGACGGCTGCGGCGAATGCCCAGCGTGCGTGCTGCGCAAGCGCGGGTTGGAGGAATATTTGCGGGAAAAAGCGGAGGTGGAGGCGCGATGATGCATCAGCTCTATCCGCAGGTGGCGCATCACTACCGCTATGAGTTGAACAAAGATATGCACATCGCCGCCGCCCATTTCATCCCGCACAAAGCGGCGGGAAGCTGCGCCAACGTCCACGGCCACACGTACATCGTCAATGTGACGATCGCCGGCGATGAGCTCGATGAGAGCGGCTTTTTAGTCAACTTCCAAACGGTAAAGAAGCTTGTCCACGGAAAATTGGACCATACGCTGCTCAATGATCACAACGATTGGTTTGACCGTCACGACCCGAACCGGTTTCCGACGACCGAAGTGGTGGCGCGCACGATTTATGAAACGATCCAGCGCTATTTGGATACGCTGCCGCACAAGCCGAAATGTTTGCAAGTGTTTGTCCGCGAGACGCCGACGAGCTATGTCGTCTACCGGCCGAAAGCGGGGGAGCGGTAATGGCGCGCACGATTCCGGTGTTGGAGATTTTTGGTCCGACCATCCAAGGAGAAGGAATGGTGATCGGTCAAAAGACGATGTTCGTTCGCACCGCCGGCTGCGATTACCGCTGTCGCTGGTGCGATTCGGCGTTTACGTGGGACGGGTCGGCGAAAGACGAGATCGAGCAGCTGACGGCCGACGACATTTGGCAACGGCTTGAAGCCATTGGCGGCCGCCGCTTCCGCCACGTGACGATCTCCGGCGGCAACCCGCTGCTGATCGCCGCGCTCGGTGAGCTCGTCGCGCTCCTTCATGAAAAAGGGGTGCGGGTGGCGGTCGAAACGCAAGGGAGCCGCTGGCAGGATTGGCTGCTTGACGTTGACGACGTCACCCTTTCCCCGAAACCGCCAAGCTCGGGGATGGACACCGACTGGACGGCGCTCGATCAAATCATCGAACGGCTGCTGGCCGATCGCCGCCGGCTGCGGCGCATCAGTTTGAAAGTCGTCGTGTTTGACGACGCTGATTTGGCGTATGCGAAACAGGTGCACCGCCGCTACCCAGGCGTTCCGTTTTACTTGCAGACGGGCAACGCCGATGTGGTCGCTTCCGGGGTGGATGCCCTCCGCGCGAAGCTTCTCAGCCGGTTGGAATGGCTCGTCGAGCAAGCCGCCGAGTCGGAGGAGCTGGCCGATGTCCACATCCTGCCCCAGCTGCACACGCTTCTTTGGGGAAACAAGCGCGGCGTGTAAAGCGGGGGCGGCTCACTTGGCATAGATCCATCAAGGAGGAATGAAGGAATGGCAGGAAGAAAAGAGGAAGAATTGAAAGAGTTGACGCTGCTTGGCAATCAAGGAACGACGTATTCGTTTACGTACAATCCGAATCTTCTTGAAGTGTTTGACAACAAACATCCTGACCGGGATTATTTCGTGAAGTTCAATTGTCCGGAGTTTACGACGTTGTGTCCAAAAACCGGACAACCGGACTTCGCGACGATTTACATCAGCTACATCCCGGACAAAAAATGCGTTGA
This sequence comes from Geobacillus icigianus, assembly GCF_000750005.1. Taxonomy (GTDB): domain Bacteria; phylum Bacillota; class Bacilli; order Bacillales; family Anoxybacillaceae; genus Geobacillus; species Geobacillus icigianus. Next base: position 41,119 of record NZ_JPYA01000002.1, read on the forward strand.
AAGCAAGTCGTTGAAGCTGTATTTGTTCAGCTTCCGCAACCACGGCGACTTTCACGAAGACTGCGTCAACATCATTATGAACGATTTGATCAAAGTCATGGAGCCGCGCTATATCGAAGTATGGGGAAAATTCACCCCGCGCGGCGGCATTTCCATCGACCCGTATTGCAACTGGGGACGCCCGGGGACGAAATACGAAAACATGGCGGAATACCGGCTGCTCAATCACGACTTGTATCCAGAAAACGTCGACAACCGCTGAAATCGTCAAAAAAGAGGTAGTTTTTTCGCTCCGGCTCATATATAATGAACGATGAACGTTGGTAGCCTTGGAGGTTGGGAAGTTGGAGCGAAGAACAGCCCTTTTGCTCGGAGCGAGCGGTTTGGTCGGCGGTGAAGTGCTGAAGCTGTTGTTGCAGTCGGATGTATACCGGCAGGTGACAGTGCTCGTTCGCACGCCGTTGCCGATCAAGCATGAAAAGCTGCAGCAAGTCGTCGCCGATTTTGCCCAGCTTGAGTCGTACGAGCGGTATTTTGCTGTCGACGATGTCTTTTGCTGCCTCGGGACGACGCGCAAAAAAGCGAAAACGAAGCAACGATTCATTCAAGTTGATTATGAATATACGCTGCGCGCCGCGGCGCTGGCGGAAAAACGCCGCGTGAAAAGCTTTTTGACCATCTCTTCGGTCGGTGCCGACCCTTGCTCGCCGTTTTTCTATCAGCGCGTCAAAGGGGAAATGGAAGAAGCGCTGCAACGGCTTTCCATCCCATCGCTTCATATTTTTCGTCCGTCGCTGCTTGTCGGCAAACGGCGGGAGTTCCGGCTCGGCGAGGCGCTCGCCGGGTGGCTGTTCGGTCGGCTGCCGTTTTTGTTCGTTGGCAAGTGGAAAAAGTACAAGCCGATTGATGCCCACGAGCTTGCGTTGGCGATGTTTTACCGGGCGTTGTCGGCGGCGGACGGCGTCCATATTTATGAATGTGATGAACTCGCCCGCATTTCGTAAACAAAAAAGAGGCTCTTGGCAGCCTCTTTTTCCTATTCATTCAATAATTTTATAATTTTTATGATTGACAACCGTCCGCTCTTGCAAATCGAGTTCACGGTAGTTTTTCATGTATGTCAAATCCACGATGACTGAGTTTTCATTCACCTTCTCCACAATGCCGCGCAACCCATTTTTAAACTCGATGATATCTCCGACTTTGGCTTTTTTCATCGTCATTCCCCTTTTATCCAATTTGATCATCAGCCGAATTTGCTGCGATGGAGCCACTCGGTGCACTGATTCTTGCAACCGGCTTTTTTACTAGTTTGCCGTATTTTTGAATGCAAGTAAAGGGGATATATGTCCTAAAAAATTGAACGTACGTTCCAAACCAAATCCCCTGCCACCTTATCACCAAAACATGTACTTGACGGTTCACTTCTCTGAATAAGTGTATGCAAAACATGATTGGTTTCCTGTTCTTTCTTGGTTACATAAGTAAGGCACGTGATGAAAAAATCAAGGACAACTTTTGGTGAAGAGCCCCCTCCCTCAAGGGGAATGAAGGGCGACGGCCCGGCGAAGCGCAACGGAGGGCGTTTGCGATTGAAAAAAGGGGCGAAACCGCCCCTTTGTTTTCGTTTATTTGGCAAACACGTGGTTGCCGATGACAACGGTCACCGGGCGAGAGCGCAGCCAGTTGCTTTTCGCCGTTTTCGGATTATAGAAATAGAGCGAGCCGTTTCCTAAACCGCGAAAAGCAAGTGCTTCTTCAACGGCGCGGTAAGATTCGCGGTCAGCCGGTTCGTTGATCGTTCCGTTTGCGACCGGCGTAAACGCGTAATGGCCGCCAGAGCGCTCATAAATGACGTCGCGAATCGTATTCGGAAAATCAGGATGATCGACGCGATTGAGAACGACCGTCGCCACGGCCACTTTCCCGGCATACGGTTCTCCCTTCGCTTCGGCATGAACAAGGCGGGCAAGCAAATCTTTTTCTGCCGTTGTGATGCCGGCATCAGGGATGACGAGTGGTTCGCTAGGGTACAATAGATCGCCTTTGCGATTCTTTTGTTTCAGCTGCTTCAGCGGCACGCCGTATTGTTTGGCGATTTTCCAAAGCGTATCGCCGCGTTTGACTGTATGAATGGTCGCCGCATCGGCATGGCCGGCAAAGAAAAACGTTCCACACAATAGCGCCATCACCCATGCTTTTCCTCGTTTCATCCACATCCCTCCTCTCGTAAACTCGCTACTAGAGTAACAAGGATGGCGTCGTTCTTCATTATCTAAATGATGGAAAAGGGTGCGAAGCGTTGATAGGACGAGTTTCATAGAAACGTTGGAAATTTCTCCGTCAAAAGCAACATCCGGCTTTCCTCCTCCCTTGAAAGCCGGATGTTGAAACGATGAAGACAAAGAAATCAGCTGCGCGGGGTATCCATGTAATGGTAGAGAACGTGGCCGCCACGCTGGGCGATGCCGCGGAACTGTTTGAAATCGGGCTGTTGGATGAGCACGGAGCGGAAGAGTAAAAAATCTTCTTTTTTCACCAATAGTTCAGAGATGACGCCGTTGCGCAGTTCGTTGATTTTTTGAACGGCCCATGCTTCATTCATCATCGATCCCCCCAACCGTTGATGAAATCGCCTTGACAACATTTATCATAACGCAGCCGACGATGCGGATAAATACCCATATTTTGGCCGGGCAAACACCCTTTGCTTGTTCCGACATACAATATGGGTGGGTACGCGCCCCGAGAATATGAGTGAGAAAGGGAGAGGACAATGAATCATTGGAATTCGTATGTGAATCAACCATTTCCGGCGGCTGCCGGCTATAGCGGCGAGACGGGCCCGGCCGAGCCGGCGATGCCGATGACCTACTATCCATCGATGGTGCCGTACAGCTACTGGTGTCCGCCCGCGATGCCGATGGCGCCGTTGGTCAGCCCGGCTTATATGGACGGGCTTGAGAGCTCGGATAGTTTCGACAGTCCAGACAGTTCGAATCTGAAGCCGCCGCTCAGCCTAGGAACCATGCCGAATGTGGCGCCCGCTTCGGCCGGGTCGATGGGCGGAGAAGACAATGCGCCGCTTGCCGGCCATATGGCTCCGTACGGGAGCATGGCGCCAGCTGTCGGCACGGGAGGCGGCCCGACGCCAGCGTTCATTCCCTATATGTCGACGGGGGTGACGCCGGCTGTTGTTCCTAGTAGCGTCCCGTATGCGCCGATGTACTATCCGGTGCCGCACTCCACCATGCCATACGGTGGTTACGCCGCGCCGTGGCTGCCGTCATATGATGGCGGTCCCACCCCTTACGCCCCTGGATGGTCGACGCCGTATATTCCATAACTCATGGAAAAAGACCGCGATAAAGCGGTCTTTTTTTTGCGGGTGGACTCCGTGTCATTGCGCCGAAAAGGTCGGTGAAAACCGGCTGCCGCAAGCAAATCTGCGGCATGGCGCCAAAAAAGAAGGCTCATTTCACTAGACTTTTCTAACCGGGAAACAAATGGAATCGCACGATTTTGTACGAAGTCACCGTCCCTCTAGAAGGGCGGTGATTTACTCGCGCAACTGCTCCCCGGCATTGTTTCTCAAATAGAAAAGCCTTGCAACAATGCAAACTTTTTTTCGTCAACTAAAGGCAACCAATGTTTTTCATCAGCCTCCGAGCAGGGCGGTGATTTGCTGGCCCCACCGCTTCTTAGGATCGTTTCTCAAGTGGAAAAAACTTGCTGCATCAGCCTCTATGTTCACGCGTTCCATCATCGATCAAGGCAAACAGCGGTTTTTCACCAGCCTCCTAAGGAGTGGGCGAATGTTTTGTGACGCTTCTGAATGGTATAATAAGCGGTAGTTTCCCGAGCAAGAAAAGATGGAATGTTTGAGAATGCGGAAAGGAGAACGGGTGGAATGGGAATGAAGGAAAAGACAGTGATTGTCACGGGTGGAGCAAACGGAATTGGCAAAGCCATCGCCACAATGTTCGCCAAAAACGGAGCGAATGTTGCCATCGTCGATATGGATGCGGAAAACGGGGAAAGGCTAGCCGAACAGCTGCGAGCGGAAGGAAGGCATGCGGCGTTTGTGAAAGCGGACGTGCGCTGGGCCGCTGAGATTGAGCGGTTTGTCAAGGAAGCGGCCGATCGTTTTGGCGGCATTGACTATTTGATTAACAACGCCGGCGTTTCGCGCTGGAAATCGCCGTATGAGTTGACCGTCGAGGAGTGGGATGACGTGTTGGCGACGAACTTGCGGAGCGCCTTTTTGGCTTCGCGTGAGGCGGCGAAATATATGCGCCGCAACGTCAAAGGAGGGGCGATCGTCAACATCGCCTCGACGCGGGCGCTGATGTCCGAGCCGAATTCGGAGGCGTATGCCGCGTCAAAAGGCGGGCTCATCGCGTTGACCCATGCGTTGGCGGTGTCGCTTTCCCAAGATCGCATCCGCGTGAACTGCATCAGCCCTGGCTGGATTGAAACCGGCGATTACCGCCAATTGCGGAGCATCGACCACGAACAACATCCGGCCGGCCGCGTCGGTCAACCGGATGATATCGCGCGCGCTTGTCTGTATTTGTGCGATGAAGAAAACGATTTTATCACCGGGACGAATCTCATCATTGATGGGGGGATGACAAGGAAAATGGTGTATATTGAGTAGGGAGCAGGGGTTTGCTAAAATAAACGAAATGGAAGTCTTCAAAAGGTGGGATGAGGGAATGAAAATCCGCAAAACGCCGGTCGTGGACGGACAAGCTCCTACGCGCGTTTATCTTTATGAAAACCGAAAAGAGGAGTACATTCTTCTCGCTATTCCGGCGCTTGAGTGGTCCTTTTCATTCTCTTATGAGGAGGAAACGGAAGAGACGGCGCGGCGGTTGGAGGCATCGTTGGAAAAACGGCTCGGTCGCGAGCGCGCCGCCTTGCTGGCGGAGCAGCTGCTCGGTTGGGCGCGGGAAATGTAGCCCGGCGGCCCACGATTTTTGCATGTTAGGGGTTCGATGGGGACGTGTTCAACAAATCAAAAGTCATGGCAACTTATATGATCGGCAGTGTAGTATGGATCGTTGTCACCGATGTCTTGCTCAACGTGCTGCCGGTCGGTCGCGGCGTCTATGCGGTGCTCAGCGCGGCCAAAGGAACGGTGTTTGTGTTGCTGTCGGCCGTGTTTTTGTATCAGTTGCTGAAAAAACGCGAGCAGCTGGAAAAAACGGAGGAAAACGAGCAGCAACTATTGACGCTCATTAACTCGATGCCTGATTTTGTTTGTTTTAAAGACAGCGAAGGACGATGGCTGCGCGTCAATGATTTTGGCCGGCGGCTGTACGGCTTGGAACAGATCGACTATATCGGGAAAACCGACCGCGAACTCGGCGAACGAATGCCGTTTTTCCAAAAGGCGTTTGAGCAGTGCATAGAATCGGATCGCGAGGCATGGGAAAGCGGAACGGTGACGCGCCGCGAAGAATCGTTCGAGACGCCGGACGGGGAAATGAAAACGTTTGATGTGATTAAAGTGCCGCTGTTTGAAGAAAACGGCAAGCGCAAGGGGCTGTTAACGATCGGCCGCGACATCACTCAACAAAAACGAGCCGAGGAGTTGTTGCGCAAGAAAGAAAAACTGTCGGTCCTTGGCGAACTCGCGGCAGGCATTGCCCATGAAATCCGCAACCCGTTGACGTCCATGAAAGGGTTTATTCAAGTGATGCAGGAGACGCGGGAAGTAAACGATCACTATATGCGCATCATGTTGAGCGAACTCGACCGCATCAACCAAATTGTCAGCGAACTGTTGGTGCTGGCGAAGCCGCAAAGCCACGATTACCGCCCGTTTTTGCTCGGCGAGGCCCTTTCGTACGTGATCAGTTTGATCGGCCATGAGGCGACGTTAACCAATGTTTCCGTATCGGTCCATAACAACGCTCCGAAAGCGTATGTGCACGGCGATCAAAACCAAATTGTCCAAGTGCTTTTGAACATTATGAAAAATGCGGTCGAAGCGATGCCTAACGGCGGAACCTTGTATGTCCGCGTTTCTGAAGCTGAAGGGAGCGTCTGCATCGATATTGCCGACACCGGCATAGGCATTCCGAAAGAGCGGTTGCAAAAAATCGGCGAACCGTTCTTTACTTTGAAGGAAAAAGGGATGGGGCTCGGGTTGACGACGAGCATGAAAATTGTCCAAGAGCATAAAGGGACGATGCGGATTGAAAGTGAAGTGGGGAAAGGGACCGTCGTTCATTTAACTTTTCCGTCCGCCCGTGCATCTTAGGCGAACACATCGTTCGGAAGGGGCGAAAAAGATAAAGGGACAAACAGAAGGGAGCGCCGAATGGGAAGCGTTCTATAATCGGTTAAGGGAAACAGATAACAGAAGGGGCGGCCGCCATGTATGAAAACTGAAACCTTCCGCGCATGATAAACGTAATCAAGAAAGGAAAACTGCGCGAGAGGATGTGATGGAATGCTCATCGCCCAACTGGCTGTCATTTTATTCGCCGCCAAACTGGCCGGCGATGCGGTCGCGCGTCTTGGTCAGCCTGCTGTGCTTGGCAAGCTGCTGATCGGCATTGTGCTTGGGCCAAGCATGCTCGGAGTGATTGAAAATACCGATTGGTTGCACGAACTGAGTCAAATCGGTGTCATTTTGCTCATGTTTATCGCCGGCCTTGAAACGGATATCGACCAGTTTAAGCGAACGGGAAAAGCCGCGTTTGCCGTTGGTGTGCTCGGCATCGCTGTTCCGTTATTGGCCGGGTATGCGGCCGGAGCAGCGCTCGGCATGGAGACGGGAGCGGCCTTATTTTTAGGTCTTTTATTATCGGCGACGAGCGTCAGCATTTCGGTGCAGGCGCTGAAAGAGATGGGACGCTTGCAGTCCAAAGAAGGATCGGCAATTCTTGGCGCCGCGGTGATTGATGACGTATTGGTTGTGATCGCTTTGGCGTTTTTGTTGAGTCTTACCGGCGGCGATGTCGATCTCGGCGCGGTTGTGTTGAAAAAAGTGGTCTTTTTTACCGTTGCGGTATTGCTCGCTTGGAAAGCGGTCCCGCTCATCTTGCGGTGGTTTGCCCCGCTGCGCGTGACGGAAGCCGTCGTCTCAGCCGGGCTGATCATCTGCTTTGCCTTCGCTTGGTTTGCCGAAGCTACCGGAGTGGCGGCGATCATCGGCGCTTATATCGCCGGGCTTGGAGCCAGTTTTACCGATTATCGGGAGGAAGTGTTGGATAAAGCTGAAACGATTGGGTATGCGTTGTTTGTCCCCGTCTTTTTTACCTCCATCGGGGTTGCAGCCGACTTTTCCGGGGTTTGGCAACATTGGCCGCTCATTTTCGGTTGGAGTGTGCTGGCCGTTTTGACGAAGCTCGTCGGCGCCGCGCTGGGGGCAAAATGGGCCGGGTTTTCGTGGGGAAGCTCGTTGGCGGTCGGCGCCGGCATGGTGTCGCGCGGCGAGGTCGCGCTCATTATTGCCGGCATTGGCTTGGAAGCCGGGCTGCTTGATGATGAGTTGTTTGCGGTCATGATCATCGTCGTGCTGGTCACGACCATTGTGACTCCCCCGCTTCTCAAAGCGATTTTTAGCCGGTTGCAACCGGTTCGCCAGACCGCGTAAACAAGCTGACGGGCCGGCGATGAAGGGGGAGGGATGTTGGCTTCGATTGAGAGGTTGGCGAACACTAGCGGTTTGCTCCGCTGGTGAGAATCCGAAGGAATGGGGGTAGTGTCGCAACATGTCTCAATTTGTGAAACGAGGTTGATGCTAGGAAACAACATTCTCCTTTACATCGCCAACCTTCTAGGCGGTGCTGTGGTTGCTGCTCAAAAAGCCGGGACTGACGGAAGCTGTCGAAAGGAGGGCTTTTTCCGTCCGCCCCGGTTTGATGGCGATGAGCGGTTTTTTTTGCTTGTTTCCCTGTATCGACGCTATCTTTGGCGAGTTCCGCTTCCGCTTTCGACACGGTTGGATTGGCTACTTTGGCTGACCTTTTTGTCTTCCTTTTTGGACATTTCTATTCCCTTCTTTCATGTAAGATCTAGAAGGCTGGTGAAAAACGAGGATACTTGAGAAATCGACGAAGCTGAATGAGAAACAAAAGCACGTTTTATCAAGGTTTCTGAATTTGAGAAAATATAGGTTTTACCGCGTTGTTAAGTAAATCACCGGTCTCCTAGAAGGCGGTGATTTAAGGGAACAAGCCGCTGATCAAGCTCGTTTCTCCAATAGAAAAGCCTTGTCGCATCAGGATCGCCTTTCAAACGCTCCCCCCATTGTTCAAAAGAAACAACCGTTTTTCACCAGACATTTAGAAAGTATGAAAAAAAGCGGCGACACATCCAGCAACCCATGATCTTTTTTTCATTGAGTGTGAAGGCCGGTCCGGTTTATAATGAGTTCGCATAGGCTCCGAAGCAAACGATCCGCATAGAAAGGAGGAGCTCGATTGGCACAGCCGTTTCGCGTCGAAAAAGCACTGAACAACAATGTGTTGATCGCCTCCCACCCGGCGTATGGCGAAGTCGTTTTGATTGGCAAGGGGATCGGCTTCGGCAAAAAACGGGGGGATGAAATTGCCGAGAGCGCAGTGGAAAAATGTTTTGTGCTGAAAAATGAGCGTGAACAAGAGCAGTATAAAAAGCTGCTGCCTGAACTGAGCGAGGATTTGATCGCCTTGATGAACGAGGTGATTCAGCATATTACACGGCGCGTGGACGCCCCGCTCGATGAGCATATTCACGTGGCGCTGACCGACCATATCGCCTTTACGCTCAAACGGCTCGAGCAAGGGCTTGACGTCAAAAACCCGTTTTTGGCGGAAACGAAAAGTTTGTATCCGCTCGAATATGAAATCGCCGGCGAAGTGGCCGGCATGATTGAACGGCGGCTTGGCGTCGTGTTGCCGGAAGGGGAAACAGGCTTTATCGCTCTTCATATTCATAGCGCCATTTCGAAGCAAACGGTATCGGAAGCCAACCAGTATTCGCAGCTGATCGCCAAGCTTGTTGAGATCGTCGAACAGCAGCTCGGGGTTGAGATCGACCGCGAGAGCATCCATTATTTGCGATTTGTCCGCCATTTGCGCTATGCGATTGAGCGAATGAAAAAAGGGGAAAAAGTCGAAGAACCGAAAAATTTGTCGAAAATCTTGAAAGAAGCGTATCCGCTATGCTACAATTTAGCGTGGAAGCTGATCAAAGTCATGCAGCAAACGATTCGTCAGCCCGCAGATGATGCGGAGGCGGTCTATTTGACGTTGCATTTGCAGCGGCTGGCGGAGAAAAAAAGCGAAACAACGGCATAACGCTGCCTTGCTTTACGTGTTACTGATTCGATCAGGCATGAGTAAAGAGGGCAAAAAGGGACGAAAGCAGCTGGCGTTTGCTGGCTGTTGTAAGCGTTCTTTTTTGCTGCTCTTTATTCATGCTTTTTTTGTTGTGCTGGCCGATCTCAAGGGCTGTTTCTGTGCCGGTGGGCTAGTTTTGCGCCGGCAAAGCCACGCCCTAGATCGAAGGCGCTTTCTCTCTGCTGCTCCGTTTTGCTGCGGATCGCCCACCGCGCCATTTTCGGTACATGAATTTGCCGTTTGCTGCAAAACTTAAGAAAAGGAACCTAAAGGAGGGTGTCACATGAAACGAGCGTTTGGCACGCTGCAAAAAGTCGGGAAAGCGCTTATGCTTCCGGTGGCCATTTTGCCGGCGGCCGGGATTTTGCTGGCGTTTGGTAACGCCTTGAAAAATCCGGCGCTGACCGATAAAATCCCGGCTTTAAAAGCCGATTGGATTGTGCTTGTCTCCAACGTGATGGAGCAAGCAGGCGGCATTGTTTTCTCGAATTTGTCGCTCTTGTTCGCCGTCGGGGTGGCGATCGGCTTGGCCGGAGGAGATGGAGTGGCCGGCTTGGCCGCAATCATCGGCTATTTGATCATGAACGTCACCATGAGCGTCATCTTAGGCGTCAGCGCCGATATGGTCGGATCTGACCCGTCCTATGCCAACATTCTCGGCATTCCGACATTGCAAACGGGTGTTTTCGGCGGGATCATCGTTGGGATTTTGGCGGCGTACATGTACAACAAGTATTTCAATATTGAGTTGCCGCAATATCTCGGCTTTTTCGCCGGCAAGCGTTTTGTGCCGATTGTGACGGCGGCATCGGCGGTCGTGCTTGGCATTTTGATGACGTTCATTTGGCCGCCGATCCAACACGGGCTCAACGCTTTCTCGCATAACATGATTGACGCGAACAAGCCGCTGGCAGCGTTCGTTTTCGGCGTCATCGAACGGGCGCTGATCCCGTTTGGGCTTCATCATATTTTCTATGCGCCGTTTTGGTTTGAATTCGGCGAATATGTCAACAAGGCCGGCCAAGTCATTCACGGCGATCAAAAAATCTTTTTCGAGCAGCTGAAAGACGGAGTAAAGCTGACGGCTGGCACGTTCATGACCGGGAAGTTTCCGTTTATGATGTTCGGTCTTCCGGCAGCGGCGCTCGCCATTTATCATGAAGCGCGTCCGGAAAACAAAAAGGTCGTGGCTGGTATCATGGGGTCGGCGGCGTTAACGTCGTTTTTGACCGGGATTACCGAACCGATTGAATTTTCGTTCTTGTTCGTTGCTCCGGCGCTGTTTGCCATTCACTGCGTCTTTGCCGGCTTGTCGTTTATGATCATGCACCTGCTGAACGTCAAAATCGGGATGACGTTCTCCGGCGGCGTGATTGACTTCCTGCTGTTTGGCGTCTTGCCGAACCGGACGGCTTGGTGGCTTGTCATTCCGGTTGGCTTGGTGTTCGCCGTCATTTATTACTTCGGATTCCGCTTTGCCATCCGCAAGTGGGATTTGGCGACGCCGGGACGTGAAAAAACGGTTGACGAAGCGCCGCAGACCGAGGCGGCCGCCGGCGATCTGCCGTATGAAGTGCTGGCCGCTTTAGGCGGGAAAGAAAACATCGAACATTTGGATGCGTGCATCACCCGCCTCCGCGTCTCGGTTCATGACATCGGTCAAGTGGATAAGGAGCGGCTGAAAGCGCTCGGCGCCGCCGGGGTGCTCGAAGTTGGCAACAACGTGCAGGCGATTTTTGGACCGAAATCGGACATCTTAAAAGGACAGATTCAAGACATTATGCAAGGAAAAACGCCGGTCAAAGCGAAAGAGGAAGCGAAAAAAGCAGCGCCGGCCGCAGCGCAGGCGGAACGGCTCGCCTCGCCGCTCGCCGGGGAAATCGTCCCGCTGTCCGAGGTGCCCGATCAGGTGTTTTCGCAAAAAATGATGGGCGACGGCTTTGCGGTTATGCCAACGGAGGGCACTGTCGTTTCCCCGGTGGACGGGAAAATTTTGAACGTATTCCCGACCAAGCACGCGATCGGCATTCAATCCGTCGGAGGCCATGAAGTGTTGATCCACTTTGGGATTGACACCGTGAAACTGAATGGCGAAGGGTTTGAAGCGCTCGTGAAAGAGGGCGACGCGGTAACAAAAGGACAGCCGATTTTGCGCGTTGACCTCGACTATGTGAAGCAGAACGCGCCATCGATCGTGACGCCGGTCATTTTCACGAACTTGCAAGCGGGCGAGACGGTGCGCGTCCATAAGCAAGGCACGGTCGCTCAAGGAGAAGACGGTGTGGTGGAAATCGGCTGAACAGCCGGCTGATCGGTTGGGGCGGGAGGACAAGCGTTTTCCGTTGCCTCCTCGCTCCAGCATTTGATATGATGGCAAGGAAAATAATGATGAAAGAAAAGGGGATTGATGAACGATGGCAGAAAAAACGTTTCAAGTCATTTCTGACTCCGGCATTCATGCCCGCCCGGCGACGGTTTTAGTGCAAACGGCGAGCAAATTTAACAGTGAAATCCAACTTGAATACAACGGGAAAACCGTCAACTTGAAATCGATCATGGGCGTGATGTCGCTTGGCATTCCGAAAGGGGCAACGATTAAAATTACGGCGGAAGGGGCCGATGCAGCAGAAGCGATGGCAGCATTGACGGACACGTTGGCGAAAGAGGGTCTCGCGCAGTAATGGAAAAAACCATCCATGGGATTGCTGCATCGAGCGGTATCGCCATTGCCAAGGCGTACCGCTTAGAAACCCCTCATTTGGCGGCTGAAAAGCGAACGATCGCTGACGTCGAGGCGGAAGTGGCGCGGCTTGAGGCGGCGGTCGCCAAGGCGAAAGAAGAGCTCGAGGCGATCAAGCAGCACGCGTTAGAGAAGCTCGGCGAAGACAAAGCTGCCATTTTTGCCGCCCATTTGCTTGTGCTTGATGATCCGGAACTGTTGAACCCGATCAAAGAAAAAATTCAAACCGAACAAGTGAATGCCGAGTATGCGCTTGAGGAAACCGCCTCGTTTTTCATTTCCATGTTCGAAGGAATGGACAATGAATACATGAAGGAGCGGGCCGCCGACATCCGCGATGTCACGAAACGCGTCCTCGCCCATCTGCTCGGGGTCACGATCTCGAACCCGAGCCTCATTTCTGAGGAAGTCGTCATTATCGCCGAAGATTTGACGCCGTCTGATACGGCGCAGCTCGACCGGCAATATGTCAAGGGGTTTGCGACCGACATCGGCGGACGGACATCGCATTCGGCCATTATGGCCCGCTCGCTCGAAATCCCGGCCGTCGTCGGCACGAAGGCGGTGACGGCGGAAGTGAAAAACGGCGATATCGTCGTCATCGATGGGCTCGATGGACAGGTCGTCATCAATCCGTCGCCGGAGCGGCTCGCCCATTATGAAGAAAAACGAGCCCGCTATGAGGCGCAAAAGGCGGAATGGGCGAAACTCGTCGATGAGCCGACGGTGACGGCCGACGGCGTCCACGTCGAGCTGGCGGCCAACATCGGCACGCCGGACGATGTAAAAGGGGCGCTGGCAAACGGAGCGGAAGGCATCGGCTTGTACCGGACCGAGTTTTTATACATGGGCCGCTCGGAGCTGCCGACGGAGGAAGAGCAGGTTGCCGCCTACCAAACGGTGCTTGAACAAATGAATGGCAAACCGGTCGTCGTCCGCACGCTTGACATCGGCGGCGATAAAGAGCTCCCGTATTTAAACTTGCCAAAAGAAATGAACCCGTTTTTAGGATTCCGGGCGATTCGGCTTTGCTTGGAAATGCAAGACATGTTCCGCACCCAGCTGCGCGCCTTGCTGCGGGCGAGCGTGCATGGCAACTTGAAAATCATGTTCCCGATGATTGCCACGCTCGAGGAATTCCGCCAAGCGAAAGCGATTTTGCTTGAAGAAAAAGAGGCGCTCCTCCGCCAAGGTGTGCCGGTCGCCGATGGGATTGAAGTCGGCATGATGGTGGAGATCCCGGCCGCGGCGGTGATGGCCGATCAGTTCGCGAAAGAAGTCGACTTTTTCAGCATCGGCACGAACGACTTAATCCAATATACGATGGCCGCCGACCGGATGAATGAGCGCGTTTCGTATTTATATCAACCGTACAATCCGGCGATTTTGCGGCTCATCAGCCACGTCATCGACGCCGCCCACCGCGAGGGGAAATGGGTTGGCATGTGCGGGGAAATGGCCGGCGACCCGATTGCGATTCCGATTTTGCTCGCCCTTGGCCTCGATGAGTTCAGCATGAGCGCCACTTCGATTTTGCCGGCGCGCGCTCAGTTGAAACAGCTGACGAAAGAAGAAGCGGCCCGCATCAAAGAGACGGTGCTGTCGCTTGGCACGGCGGAGGAAGTGGTAGCGTTGATCAAACAAACGTTCCATATCGCCTAAATGAAGGCGCGGTGACATTCGTGTTCGCCGCGCTTTTTTTTTTTTTTCAGCGAGCAACGAAGGATCCCTAGTATCAAGGAAAGATTTATGAATAAGAAGCTAATCCTATAGACGGGGGACGATTGTCCTTCTATAATGAAACGTAGTTCGACAAAAAGAGGAAATAGAGGGGAGAAATAGACTGTGTTTCGAACATTGCGAAGCAAACTCATTGTCTTAATGGTAACTTTATTAGTTCTCTCGTTGGCAGTCACCCAGTTTGTCGGAGTGATGCAAATGCGCTCCATGGTCAATGCGGATGCAAAACAGCGCGCACAATCCGCCATTGAGAGTTTACTAAGGGATATACATCTTAGTTTTCAGAGTGAGGAAAATGGGTTAGTGCAGCTCGCGCATTCCCCTTCCGCCATGGAGATGTTGCATAACGAGAAACAATGGGGAGAATTGCAAAAGCAGTTTCAAACTTTCTTGCAGCTCAATCGAAGCGTGCAATACATTTATATGGGAACAGAGCAAAAACGTATTTACGTGACGCCCTATGCACAATTCCCAAAGGGCTATGATCCAACTACTCGGGTATGGTACAAAGAAGCTGTAAAACGTCCTGATGAAGTCGTATGGACGGAGCCATACATTGATGCCATTACAGGAAAATATGTCGTAACTTTAGCCAAAGCTGTCAGTGAGAATGGACACACAATGGGTGTGATCGGCATCGATATGTCACTGGATTCCGTGGAAAAGATCGTGCGCGCTACCGACGTTGGCTACAAAGGTTATCCGGTACTATTTGACAAAAAAGGAGTTGCAGTCGTCCATCCGGAATTCAAAGGAAAAAATATGGCCAATGATCGAGAAGTTCAATATATGCTTGAACATGTCAGTGGTTCGCGCCAATTTCAACGTGAAGGCGAAGAACGAATCGTGTATTTTACCACGATTCCCGAATTAGGATGGAAAGTAGGAGTCGTATATAAACAAAAATACTTATTGGCAATGAGCAATGAACTTGGAACACATATGATTATCATTACAATTATCGCCTTGATCGTTTCATCGACAGCCGTGTACTTCTTGGCTCGCTCTATTACTCGGCCGATTGCCGCGTTACAAGCACAAGTGGAAAAAGCAGCTGAAGGCGATTTGACTGCCCATGTGAACATTGAGTCAAAAGACGAAATTGGTGATTTGGCTCGCTATTTTAATAAAATGATTGAGCACATGAGGGAATTAATAGGAGAAGTGAACCGTTCGGTCCAAGAGCTTTCTGCCTCGGCTGATCATTTTAGCTCTGTAGCTGAAGAGACGATGTCCACGAGTGAACAAGTCACAAATGCCATTGGTGAGATCGCCAAAGGAACAAGCGAACAAGCAGAGAGTCTCGATACAATGAACGAACGGACATCATCATTGTCACAACAAATTGAATCGGTGACCACAGCGACATCAAGCATGGAATCGTTGTCCTCTGAAACGAAGACGGTAAGCTACGAAGGGCTGGAGCATTTAAATCAATTGCAAACAAAATCTGAAGAAGCGAAAAACGAATTGGAATCGGTGGAACACGTCATTGATGATTTAGTGAAAAAGATGGCTGAGATCGATGAAGTCATTCAAACAATTACAGCTATTTCTGGACAAACGAACTTATTGGCATTAAACGCCAGCATCGAGGCGGCTCGCGCTGGAGAGCATGGCAAAGGGTTTGCCGTGGTTGCCGATGAAGTGCGCAAATTAGCAGAACAATCGGCCAAGGCGACGGAAATGATTCGTGGAACAATTGTTGCTATCCAACAGCAAGCGGGATTGGCTATTGAGGCAGTAAACCGTTCAAAACAAGCTTATCATGAGCAACGGGAAGCTGTTCATATTACTGGTGATTCGTTTGTAAAAATTACTCAGATGATGGAGCAGTTAGCCAATGCTCTTACGAATGTGATGGAAGAAGCGAAACGAATGAATGAAAGCAAAGACGATGTCATCCATGCTATGCAAAATATTGCTGCTATTGCTCAGCAGTCTGCCGCCGCGGCCGAGGAAGTAGCTGCTTCAGCTGACGATCAACTGCAGGCGCTGGCAACAGTGACAGAATCGGCTGAGGCATTAAGCGAAATGAGTCGCCAATTAAAACAGTTGGTAGAAAAATTCAAACTTGCATAACGTTACCTTGGTTTGAATGCCCCCCTTTTCAGCGGACAGGCCTTACCTGTCTGTTGATTAAGGGGGGCAGTAACATAGATGGGATAGACTCTTGAGCGAGGAGAAAGGGTGAAAAAGGCATATCGGTTTTTTAGCTTTATGTCTTAGGCTGAAAAACGTTGCAACATCAAGTTCGTTTTCCGCAACGTTCATGTCACGACCGAGGGAAGTCGCTCACTTTTACCATGTTCTTACGCGCGATGATGCAAACTCGATTGGTTTGTCAGCCACATCACTGCCCCATTTTCGCTTTTTTATGGGGTGCTGACATTATATTTTATTGGTTCTCACAAATACGGTCATGACCACGTCGCGGAAATCATTAGTGCTGACATTATATTTTGTTGATTCTCACTATTTCAACAATGATAATGAGTTGAATTTTTTTAAGTTTCTGCGTCGATTTTAACGGGCAATAGTGTTAAAATAAACAGTGAAAACGTTTATTGTCGTTAATTTGCCGTTCATTCGGGAATAATGGTAGCCAAATGGGAGTGCGGCGTCTTGCTAACTGCTGTTAGCTTGACCCGAGGGATACGAAAACAAGTTGGAGGTTTTTTCACGATGGCAAATCAGACCAACTATGCTCAACCGTGGAGCCAGTTTTACGGGCCAAACCTCGGTTACGTCATCGAAATGTACGAACAGTACCTCGATGACCCGAACAGCGTCGACCCAGAACTGAAGCAGCTGTTTGAACAGTGGGGGGCGCCGCTGTTGGAAGAACCGGTTTCTTCCGAAGCGGAGGAAGCAATGAAAACGCATCAAACGTTCCGGCTGCCGGAAACACCGACCGTATTCAGCAAGCTTGTCGCCGCCGTCAAGCTGGCGGACAGCATCCGCCATTACGGTCACTTGGCAGCGGACACGAATCCGCTCGTCAAAGAGGAGAAAACGTTGCGCCGTTTACAGCTGGAGGAGTATGATTTAACGGAAGACGATTTGAAGCGCATTCCGGTTGCGTTTCTTTGCCCGCATGCCCCGGCGCATGTCAAAAACGGCTGGGACGCCATCTTGCACTTGCGCAAAATCTATACCGATAAAATCGCCTTTGAATTCTCGCAAGTACATAATCTAGAAGAACGAAACTGGCTCATCCAGCAAATAGAATCCGGAGCGTACTACCCGAGTTTGGCGAACAAAGAGCGGGTCGCTTTGTTGCGCCGTCTGACGGAAGTGGAAGGATTTGAAAAGTTCATCCATCGGACGTTTGTCGGGCAAAAACGGTTTTCCATTGAAGGCTTGGACGCCATGGTGCCGCTATTGGACGAGTTGGTTCGCCAGGCGATCGAGCATGAAGTCGACGCGGTCAACATCGGCATGGCGCACCGCGGCCGGCTGAACGTGCTGGCCCATGTGCTTGGCAAGCCGTACGAAATGATTTTCGCTGAATTCCAGCATGCCGAAAGCAAAAACTTTATCCCGTCAGAAGGAGCCGTTTCCATCACTTATGGCTGGACGGGCGACGTCAAGTATCACTTGGGAGCTGCCCGCCGTTTGCGCAATCAAAACGCCCATACGATGCGGATCACGCTCGCCAACAATCCAAGCCATCTTGAGGTCGTCAATCCCGTTGTGCTCGGCTACACGCGCGCCGCTCAGGAAGATCGGGCGAACCCAGGCGTGCCGGCGCAAAATACGGACGCGTCATTTGCCATTTTGATTCACGGCGATGCGGCGTTTCCGGGGCAAGGCATTGTGGCTGAGACGTTCAACCTCAGCCAGCTGCGCGGCTATACGACCGGAGGGACGATCCATATCATCGCCAACAACATGATCGGCTTTACAACGGAAAGCCATGACTCGCGCTCGACGACGTATGCGTCCGATATGGCGAAAGGGTTCGAAGTGCCGGTGGTGCACGTCAACGCCGACGATCCAGAGGCCTGTTTGGCGGCGGCGTGCTTGGCGTTTGCGTACCGCCAGCGGTTTAAGAAAGACGTTGTCATCGATTTGATTGGCTATCGTCGCTTCGGCCATAACGAAATGGATGAGCCGATGGCGACGAATCCGACGATGTATCAACTCATCAACCAACATCCGACCGTGCGTCAATGGTATGCCCAAAAATTGGTTGAAAAAGGGATTTTGACGGAGCAAGAAGTGGAAGAAATGGAGCACGAGGTCGCCGAACGGCTGAAAATCGCTTATGAGCGAGTGCCGAAAAACGAAGATGAGCTCGATTTCATTATGGATCCGCCGAAACCGGTCGTCGATCGGCTGCCGGAAGTGAAAACAGGTGTGGCGAAAGACGTGCTTCATCGCATCAACGAGGAGCTGCTCCAGTTCCCGGCCGACTTTCATGTGTTTACCAAGCTGGAGCGCATTCTCAAACGGCGCAGCGGCGTCTTTGCCGAAAATGGCAACATCGACTGGGCGCACGCGGAAACGTTGGCGTTTGCCACGATTTTGCAAGACGGCGTGCCGATCCGCTTGACCGGCCAAGATTCGCAGCGCGGCACGTTTGCCCAGCGCCATTTGGTGCTGCACGATGTGAAAACGGGCAAAGAGTATGTTCCGCTTCATCACATCAGCGGCGCGAAAGCTTCGTTTGTCGTGTACAACAGCCCGTTGACAGAAGCGGCCGTGCTCGGCTATGAATACGGCTATAACGTCTACGCGCCGGAGACGCTCGTGCTTTGGGAAGCGCAGTTTGGCGATTTTGCCAACATGGCGCAGGTGATGTTCGACCAGTTTATCTCATCAGGACGGGCGAAATGGGGGCAAAAGTCCGGGCTTGTCATGCTTTTGCCGCACGGCTACGAAGGGCAAGGACCGGAGCATTCAAGCGGGCGCGTCGAGCGGTTTTTGCAGCTGGCCGCGGAAAACAACTGGACGGTCGCCAACTTGTCTACTTCGGCGCAATATTTCCATATTTTGCGCCGGCAAGCGGCACTGTTGCAAAAAGAAGAGGTGCGTCCGCTCATCATCATGACGCCGAAGAGCCTGCTTCGTCACCCGCTGGCTTCATCGGATGCCGATGCGTTCGTGAACGGCTCGTTCTCTCCGGTGCTTGAGCAGCCGGGGCTAGGGACGAACGCCGGCAAAGTGGAGCGAATCGTATTCGGCACCGGCAAACTGATGATCGATTTGGCGGAGCAGTTGAACAAAATGGAAGGGCTAGATTGGCTGCACATCGTGCGCATCGAGGAGCTGTACCCGTTCCCGGAAGAAGCGTTGAAAGGCATCATCGCCCGCTATCCGAACGTGAAAGAGATCGTCTGGGTGCAAGAAGAGCCGAAAAATATGGGCGCTTGGACGTACATGGAACCGCGCTTGCGGGCTTTGGCGCCCGCTGGCGTCGATGTCGGCTACATCGGACGGCGCCGGCGCGCGAGCCCGGCGGAAGGTGATCCGGTCGTTCACCGGAAAGAGCAGGAGCGCATTATCCGCTGTGCATTAACGAAACACGAATGATGATTATGGAACGTTTGAGGAGGGCATCAACGTGGCTGAAATCAAAGTCCCGGAACTAGCAGAGTCCATCACCGAAGGCACCATCGCTCAATGGTTGAAAAAGCCGGGCGACTACGTGGAAAAAGGCGAGTCGATTTGCGAGTTGGAAACGGATAAAGTGAACGTTGAAATCATGGCTGAAGAGTCGGGCGTTTTGCAGCAGCTGTTGGCAAATGAAGGCGACACGGTCGCCGTCGGCCAAGCGATCGCCGTTATTGGTGAAGGAGCAGCAGCCCCAGCGGCCGCCCCGCAAGCGGCATCGCAGCCGGCCGCTGAAACGGAGCCGGCCATGCCGGACGCCCGCGCGGACCAACAGGCGCCGCAGCCGCAGCCGGCCGCTGTCGCCCAAGCGCCAGGACAGCGCCCGATCGCTTCGCCGGCGGCGCGGAAAATGGCGCGCGAAAAAGGCATTGATTTGACGCAAGTGCCGACCGTTGATCCGCTTGGGCGCGTCCGCAAGCAAGATGTCGCTTCGTTTGCCGCTCAGTCGGCCGCCGTGCCGCAAGCGGCGCCGCAACCGGCTCCGACGGCGCCATCCGTTTCGACGCCAACTCCGGAAAGCGGCAAGCCGGTTATCCGCGAAAAAATGTCGCGCCGTCGGCAAACGATCGCCAAACGGCTGCTCGAAGTGACGCAAACGACGGCGATGTTGACGACGTTTAACGAAATTGATATGTCCGCCGTCATCGAGCTGCGCAAACGGAAAAAAGACAAATTTTTCGAAGAGCATGACGTGCGCCTCGGCTTCATGTCGTTTTTCGTCAAAGCAGCCGTGGCAGCGCTGAAAAAATATCCGTATGTCAATGCCGAAATTCAAGGCGATGAAATTTTGCTGAAAAAATATTATGATATCGGCGTTGCCGTGTCGACCGACGAAGGGCTTGTCGTTCCGGTCGTGCGTGACTGCGACCGGAAAAACTTCGCCGAAATCGAGCGCGATATCGCCGAGCTGGCGGCGAAAGCGCGTAGCAACAAGCTGTCGCTTGCCGATTTGCAAGGCGGCACGTTTACGATCACAAACGGCGGCGTGTTCGGCTCGCTTTTATCGACCCCGCTCTTAAATGGCCCGCAAGTTGGCATTTTAGGGATGCATTCCATCAAACTGCGTCCGGTCGCCATCGATGAGGAACGGATCGAAAACCGGCCGATGATGTACGTCGCCCTGTCGTACGATCATCGCATCATTGACGGCAAGGAAGCGGTTGGGTTCTTAAAAACGGTGAAAGATTTGATCGAAAATCCGGAAGACTTGCTGCTGGAAAGCTGATTAGGAAGGAAAAGAGGAGCCTGCGATGTGCGGGCTCCTTCTTTTTCGCTGGCTGGGGCCGGTTGGGGAATTTTCACCTTTTCTTGTGGAAACATATTCAAAATAAGAGAAGAGATACTTGCCATCATCCTGCGCCGCCGCTTATATTGGAAAGGTGCCAACGTGCACAAAAGCAGGTTTCTCGATGCACGAACAAACACGACGTTACGGGTGGCGATGGTTAAGAAAAGAAAACAAGCCTACAAACAACAAAATCCCCCCGAGCGTCTTATATGTGCTTATATATTCCTTTAGCATTTGCAAGTATTCTTGAGAGTCGACAGAGCCGCCCATCGATCGAACCCATGATGATGCAAGCCGACTCCCCAATTCAGGGCTGTTTAACATGAGCAACAATCCAATGAGAGAAAGAATGAGTGAAACAAACTTCATCCTGCTAGGGTCTTTGAACATATTTTTGTATACCTCCTTTTTAACGGCCGTTTATGCTAGAAGGCTGGTGATTTACAAATGCTACTCTCTACCAGTGTCTCAAAAATTGAAAAACCTTGCAACACCATAACTTCGTTCTTTGTGATTGATCACCAATCAGGCGAATCCCATTGTTTTTCTTGAGTCTTAGATGAAGAACAAAAACAGAAGCAAGTTTCATGGGAAAACTTGCTTCTGTATTCTTACTGATAACAGAACATTACTCATAGTAATAAAAGCACACCCCTACAGGTTTAGCTGCATATCCATATCCTACTTTAGAATCCCATCCAATAAGGGGGTCGTACCAAACATCAAAATTATAAACTTTGTAATACGGTCTAGCAATAATGGTATAGGTTTTTCCCGCTGGAACTCGAATTTGATAGGTGTCTGTAACTTCATAAGATTTTGTCACATTAAATCCCAACGTTGCTGAAACTGTTTCAGCGCTTATATTTGTGTTCGATGACCATGTGGCAGAAACACCTTGTTTTACAGACATGGTAGCTGTTGATGGTCCTTTAAAGGTAGATTGTCTTATTATTTCTATTCCGCATGCCTCACTAGTAGTAATGTTTTTTAGATAATAACCAGTTCCTAATTGCGGAGTCACTACAGAACGGTCATTTGAAAGGGACAATTCTTGTGTTTGAGTGTATGCGATCGAAACCCCAACTAGTTTTTTCCCGTTTGGTGCAGGAACAGAAGTTTCTAATCGTTTAAGAACTTCTGGGTCTGTTATTTCAACTACTTTATTCCCGTTTTGAGATACAACTACTTTCGATTCTTTGGTTCTATCTAAAAACCCATTTAATGTCACATTTGCCTTGTTGTTCAATGAACACTCTGTATTTGAAGTCTCTTCTTCAGCGGAAGCGATGATGCTACTCTCCACCAACAACAGACTAAAAGCTAACGAAAAAACAAAAAATAATTTTGTGAGATTTCCTAAGGTATTTTTTATCATTATTGTTACTCCTCCTATTGTAGTTATCAAAACAATCAAAGAACGCAATCGAACGATTGTCTGTCTCTAAAAATACCTATGCTGTCGTTGACAGTTTGCCTCTTCCATTGTGCCTCCAGCGGAAATGTAGCACGGCAAGCAATTTCGAGGGATTGCAGATATGGATTATTGTGTTTCTAAAAAGCAGTGGTGCTACGGTTTCAAGTTGCATCTTCAAATGACGGAGGTTAAGAGTGTTCATAGGCTATGTCGTGACGGAAGCGTCCCAAAGCGGTTGAAATGGTGATAACTCAAATCTCCCTCCTCTCTACAACTTTGGAGACAAAGGGTGCATCAGCTGCTCGTTTTGCGAAAAGCTGTACGACAAGCCATGTCTTTGACACAAGCAAAAGCATGGCGCATCCAAGGCATGGAAAGAATCGATTCGAAAAAACGCAAAGGTGTTGAAATGGTGTTTTCGATTCTTCTAGAACAACACGAGATCATCGACATTCAGGCGAATTCTGTGACTGGATTTGAGGTGGTTCTTGATGGCATCTTGCTGGCGTATTCCCTAGCCATACAAGGAATGGTTGAGCGCTGACATTCAACTAGTGACAAGGATTATTATAATTAACTGCAGATGAGCAAAAGCAAATTTACTAACACAAATTGACAATCAAACAAAAACGGAAAGAAGCTAGATCAACCTAGCTGGCGATCGAGATGCTTTCTTCGCTCAAGGGGAAGCAGGCCCAGCGGGGGTGCGTGGCGAATACCTCTCTTCATTTACATCAAACCATATGTAAAAATGTTTGAAATGCTTTATATGCAAAGCTTATACCAAAGCCAATTAATGTGATTCCTGCTGCGACTGATAGCCATTTTAACCACTTTTCACTTATCATTTTTCTTCCGAAATGTACAGATAGTGCTACTGTCAAATCCCATAATGCGATACCCAAAAATATGGCACTACTTTTAGCAAGTGCCTGATACTTTTCCACAGAGTTCAATTCCATAGCTAATACCGATCCATAGATGCTAACCCAAAAGACAATATTGAGTGGATTCGATATAGCAATGGAGAATCCTGAAAGATATGATTTGAACAAACCTTCTTTGTTAACCTCCCCACTTATTTCAATTTTTTTAAATGCTTCCCTTATGCTGTCGTAACCCAAATAACATAACTGTAGATGAGCATTTTTCATTACAATAATTTCCATGCCCTAAGAGACAAACAGGGGACCCCTTAGGCGACATGGAGCTGTTTTTTGATCACATCAATGGGAATCTCTTGCTTTGCGGCATCGTAGATGAACTCGACGATGCTGTGTCCTTTCCGAGAACGAAGAAGCTCCAGGCCGGAAGAGAGGTCTTGTTGAGATTCCGCGATGCTGTATACACAGGCTAAGAGCACCACTGCCCAATACCGTTTCACCGCCCGAATGTGACGAACACGGTCCACCTGACTTCAGCTGGTCTTTGGCCTGCCGGAAAAAGCATTCGATCGTCCAGCGCTGGGCATAATAACGCAAGATCTCTTCATCGCCTAGCTCCCGGTCGGTGCTCAAGACGACATGGAGATGATCTGGCGTCATCGGTTCATCCGCCTTCCAAGCCAGCCGCACCACCGCGTCATCGAGGCCATGGAGCC
>NZ_JPYA01000003.1 GCF_000750005.1 Geobacillus icigianus
CATCCACAATATGAACGAGATGCTTGATGACCGGTTTCGAGAAATAAAGCGCCAATCCCAGCGTCATGAAAAACTTGTGGATTCCTTGATGATGTGCTAATCTATTCATGAGACATGAACCTCCTTGTGGGTAGTTTGAGCACATCTATTTTACTCAAGGAGCTGGGTTCATGTCTCCTTTTTTGTTTAGCTGTCAATTTATGTTAGCAAATTTGCTCATCTACAGAAATTTAGACACGTTTTTGCACGTTCATTCAGCCAAAGCAAATTTTCTCCCTTTTGTTTACTGAAAAACCGTTTGGTGGCTCGATATGGAGTCTCTAATGGTAACTGTAGATGAGCATTTTTATTGCAGTAATTTCCATTCTCTGAGAGACAAACAGGGTATCCCTTAGGCAACATGGAGTTGTTTTTTGATTGCATCAATGGGAATCTCTTGCTTTGCGGCGTTATCGATGAACTCGACGATGCTGTGCCCTTTCCGAGACTGAAGAAGCTCCCGTCCGGCGGAGAGGTCTTGTGGAGATTCGGCTATACTGTACACGCAAGCCAACAACACGGTGATCCAATACCGTTTCACCGCCCGAACGTGGCGAACACGGTCCCACCTGACTTCAGCTGGTCTTTGGCCTGCTGGAAAACGCATTCGATCGTCCAGCGCTGGGCATCGTAACGCAAGATGTCTTCGTCACTCAGCTCCCGATCGGTGCTCTAGATGCAATGAAGATGTTCGGGTGTCATCGGTTGATCCGCCTTCCAAGCCAGCCGCACCACTGCATCATCAAGACCGTTGAGCGCACCTTCATAGCGGTAGACACGATCACGCTCGTTCCCCACCGTGACGAAGCGGGTGTCGTTGGGCTCGATATAGCGGGCGAACTCCTTCGCTTGGACGGCGATGCCGTTCGGGTAGAGAATCCGGTTCGTCTTGAGCATGGCGATGACATGGAATCCTTGTTTCAGGCAGGCTTCGATGAGCGCTTGGGACGGATACTAGGAATCCATGAGCACATTTTGAACGAGAGGCTTGATGACCGGTTTCGAGAAATCAAGCGCCAACCCAATGTCATGAAAAATTGGTGGATTCCTTGATGATGTGCTCATCGATTCCTAAGACATGAACCTCCTTGTGTGAATGGGTTTGAGCACATCTATTTTACTCAAGGAATCGGGTTCCCGAGTTCGACAGCGACTAGGCAAACAAAATGCCTCTCATCCCTTGATACCAAATGGACGAGAGGCATTGGGGCATACGTTGGGCGTGTATCTAGGTGCAAGGATGGATGCCTAGAATCTTCGGAGGAGGCTCCAGCCCTAGAGTCGCAAATAATTGAGCCTGTTTGGCTGTCAGTTCGGTTCGTTGATCAAGGTCGCCGTTTTTTGGAGAAAAATGTCCAAGCATAAGACGCTCACATTCATCTCTTACGTTCGGCCACGATTCATGATGGAGGTAAGCTACGGTGATTCCATCCTTCTTTTTGCGTGTAACCCGTCGCATGTACATATCTATGTAATGATATTCAGCTCTTTTAAAAGTTAAAATAGAAAAGTCGTGTGCCTGTGAAATTCGGTGTTTTTTCCTAGGATCTGCATCATGAAATCCTTGATATTGCAGCATTTTGGCCGTTTTCATTTGCCTAAAATGGTCTCAAAACTGTCGAACTTGGGCGCTAGGTGAAGGAGAACATTGAGGCGTTTGGCGGCGATCCGGACAACATCACGATTTTCGGTGAATTGGCCGGAGTGCGGAGGCGATCGCCAACGAAATGCATTACGCTTGGCTTTCGTTCGCCCGCACCGGCGACCCGAATGGCGCGCATTTGCCAGAGAAGTGGCCGGTCTATACGAACGAGCGCAAACCGGCGTTTGTCTTTTCAACTGCGAGCCATGTTGAAGACGATCCGTTTGGCCGCGAGCGGGAAGCGTGGATGACGCGCGCATAAGGAAAAAAGGAACGGCCAGCCGCCGTTCCTTTGTTATTCGTTTGCTCCCGGTGAAGGAAGCCCGAACTGTTCCACGAGCGCCGGGTCGCGGTCGATCGCCTCAAGCAGCTTCCGCATGACGTTGACGTCAAACGTAAAGTTCGCCCCGATCGGCGAGGTGACGAAAATTTTTCCTTCCTTCGCCTCCCGCGCCCGTTTGAATTGGTAGCCGTCAATCGCGATGACGACTCGTTCGTCTGGTCTTGCCATTGGAGTCCCTCCCGTCGTTGCCGATTTGTTTTCATTGTAACGTATTTCGGCTGCGGACGACAATGATCATACCGCGCCCAAGGCATGGAGGGTCAAGCGGATGGAGGATCTATGCAAAGGGAGAGGCGGGGAGTTTTTTGCCGCCCGTCCTTCGGTTCGGCTGTCTAGTAGGCTGGTGAAAAAACGCTGATTCGCTTCATCAATGGAAGAGCGCATGAGAAGTAGGATCGATGGAAGCAAGGTTTTTCTAATTGAGAAATGACATGGTAAACACGTATCCGCGATGAAGTCACCAGCTTCCTAGATGGCAGGTGAAAAACGGCTGCCCCGAGCAAATCAGCGGCATTTCGCTAAAAAAAGGCTGATTTCGCAAGGCTTCTCTAACTGAGAAACATATGGAATAGCCGTATTTTGTACGAAATCACCACCCTTCTAGATGGCTGATGAAAAGCGGTCGTTTCTCTTGAGCAATGGGGAAACGTTTGAAAGGCGCTCCTGACGTGACAAGGCTTATCTGTTTAAGAAGCGGGCTTGATAAGAGAAGAGGCTTGCCCCCTTACATCCGCAGCCTTCTAGGCTGATCAAGTCAGATGCATTGCGATTTTTGCCACGCATTCGTCAATGATTTCATCGATTTTCTCCATTTGAGCGTCTCCCTTATTGTGTTTTTTGTAAAAAAAGCGAATCTATGCCTTTCGACGTGTGGAGACAGGTGAGGCAGTTGCCGCCAACAGCGATGTATGGTATAGTAAAACTATTGCAACGTAGGTCGTTGGAGGTGTCAGGCATGCATGCCTTGCTTGTGACGCTGCTTGTCATTGTGTCGGTTGCGCTGATCGTTGTCGTGCTGCTGCAATCGGGCCGCAGCGCTGGGCTGTCGGGAGCGATCACCGGCGGTGCCGAGCAATTGTTCGGGAAGCAAAAAGCGCGCGGACTCGATGCGTTGTTTCAGCGCGTGACGATCGTATTGGCCGTGTTGTTTTTTGTGCTGTCGTTTGTCATTGCCTATCTTGAATGAGCATAAGCGAAAAGCGGGGGCGGTCCTGACACGAAAACGGGCTGCCTTTTCTATTTCATCCAGAGAGGAAGGAGAACGATGATGAAACTAGTTCCACCCAAACCGTTTTTCTTTGAGGCTGGGGAGCGCGCTGTGTTGCTTTTGCATGGGTTCACCGGCAACTCCGCTGACGTTCGGATGCTTGGGCGATTCTTGGAGTCGAAAGGCTACACGTGCCACGCGCCGATTTACAAAGGGCACGGCGTGCCGCCGGAAGAGCTTGTCCATACCGGTCCGGATGATTGGTGGCAAGACGTCATGAACGGCTATCAGTTTTTGAAAAACAAAGGCTATGAAAAAATCGCCGTCGCCGGATTGTCGCTTGGAGGCGTATTTTCGTTAAAATTAGGTTACACTGTACCTATAGAAGGCATTGTGACGATGTGCGCGCCGATGTACATCAAAAGCGAAGAAACGATGTATGAAGGTGTGCTCGAGTATGCGCGCGAGTATAAAAAGCGCGAAGGAAAATCGCCCGAACAAATTGAAGCGGAAATGGAGCGTTTCAAGGAAACGCCGATGAGCACATTGAAAGCGTTGCAGGCATTGATTGCCGAGGTGCGCGACCATTTGGACTTGGTTTACGCGCCGACGTTTGTCGTTCAGGCGCGCCATGATGAAATGATCAACCCGGACAGCGCCAATATTATTTATAACGAAATCGGAGCGCCAATCAAGCAAATCAAATGGTATGAGCAATCCGGCCATGTTATCACGTTGGATCAGGAAAAAGAACAGCTGCATGACGATATTTATGCCTTTTTGGAGTCGTTAGCTTGGTAGCGTTGGAAAGGAGGGAAAGGCCGATGGATCAGGCGTTGGCTGAACGAATTTTGGCGTTTATGCGCGATGAAGCGTACAAGCCGCTCACTGTTGAGGAGCTTGAAGAAGCCTTTGGCATCGGGGATGCGGATGGATTTAAGGAACTGGTTAAAACGCTTGTCGCCATGGAAGAGGAAGGCCTTGTCGTCCGGACGCGCAGCAACCGCTACGGCGTGCCTGAGCGGATGAATCTCGTGCGCGGCAAAGTGACGGGCCATCCGAAGGGGTTTGCCTTCGTCACCCCGGAAGAGCCGGGAATGGATGATATTTTCATCCCGCCGTCCGAATTGAAAAACGCCATGCATGGCGACACGGTGCTTGTTCGCGTTCAGGCCGACTCATCCGGAGCGCGCCGCGAAGGGACGATCGTCCGCATTTTGGAGCGCGGGGTGAAAGAAGTCGTCGGTACATACACGGAAAGCAAATATTTCGGCTTTGTCATCCCCGATGACAAACGGATCGTCAATGACATTTTCATCCCGAAAAACGCGGCGAACGGAGCGGTCGAAGGGCATAAAGTCGTCGTCCGCCTCACCTCGTATCCGGAAGGGCGGATGAGCGCCGAAGGGGAAGTCGTCCAAATTCTCGGCCATAAAAACGACCCGGGCGTCGATATTTTATCGGTCATCTATAAGCACGGTTTGCCGCTGCAGTTTCCAGATGACGTCATCGAGCACGCCAACCGTGTTCCAGACGTCATTACGGAAAAAGATTTGGAGGGGCGCCGTGACTTGCGCGGTGAGATGATCGTGACGATCGACGGGGAAGACGCGAAAGACTTGGACGATGCGGTGACGGTGACAAAACTTGAGAATGGCAACTACAAACTTGGCGTCCATATCGCCGATGTCAGCTACTATGTTGAGGAAGGGTCGCCGATCGACCGCGAAGCGTATGAGCGCGGCACGAGCGTTTATTTGGTCGACCGCGTCATCCCGATGATTCCGCACCGGCTGTCGAACGGCATTTGCTCGCTCAACCCGAAAGTCGACCGGTTGACGCTGTCGTGTGAAATGGAAATCACCCCGCAAGGCGAAGTCGTCCGCCATGACATTTTCCAAAGCGTCATCCGCACCGTCGAGCGGATGACGTATTCCGATGTCAATAAAATTTTGGTCGATAAAGACGAGGCGTTGCGGGAAACATACGCGCCGCTCGTGCCGATGTTTGAGCTGATGGCCGAGCTCGCTGATATTTTGCGCACCAAGCGGATGAAGCGCGGGGCGATCGATTTCGATTTTAAAGAAGCGAAAGTGCTTGTTGATGAAAACGGCAAACCGTACGATGTCGTCTTGCGCGAGCGGTCGGTCGCCGAGCGGCTCATCGAAGAGTTTATGTTGGCGGCAAACGAAACGGTCGCCGAGCATTTCCATTGGCTGAACGTGCCGTTTATGTACCGCGTTCACGAAGACCCAAAACCGGAAAAACTGCAGCGCTTTTTGGAGTTCATCACGAACTTCGGCTATGTCGTGAAAGGAACGGGCAACCACATCCATCCGCGCGCCCTCCAGCAAATTCTCGAAGCGGTGCGCGGCGAACCGGAAGAGATGGTCATTTCGACCGTCATGCTTCGGTCGATGAAGCAGGCCCGCTATGACGCCGAAAGCCTCGGCCATTATGGGCTGTCAACCGAGTTTTACACCCATTTTACGTCGCCGATCCGCCGCTATCCGGATTTGATCGTTCACCGGCTGATCCGGACGTATCTCATCAACGGCCAGATGGATGCTGACACCCAGCAAAAATGGGCGGAAAAGCTGCCGGACATTGCCGAACACGCGTCCAACATGGAGCGGCGCGCCGTCGAGGCTGAGCGGGAAACCGATGATTTGAAGAAAACGGAGTTTATGGAAGACAAAATCGGGATGGAATTTGACGGCATCATCAGCTCGGTGACGAACTTCGGCCTGTTTGTCGAGCTCCCGAACACGATCGAAGGATTGGTGCACGTCAGTTATTTAACGGACGATTATTACCGCTACGACGAGCGCAGCTATGCGATGATCGGCGAGCGGACCGGGAAAATGTACCGCATCGGCGATGAAATCACCGTCCGCGTCATCAACGTCAACAAAGACGAGCGGATCGTCGACTTTGAAGTCGTCGGCATGAAAGGACGCCGCCCGTCGAAAGCGAAAGCCGCTCCGGTCGTCATCGAAGGGAAAAAACAAAAGAAAAAGGCGGAGCCGAAAGCGCAAAGCGGCCCAAACCGCAGCGCGAAAGCGAAAAAGAAGAAAAAGAAAAAACGGTGAGGAAAAGCCGAACAGGCGGCTTTTCCTTCTTTTTCGTTTTTGATAAAATAAGAAACGCTACGATGAGGAGGGAGAAAACGGATGCCCAAAGGCGAAGGAAAAGTAATCGCCCAAAACAAAAAAGCGTACCATGATTATTTCATCGAAGAGACGTATGAAGCCGGCCTTGTGCTGCAAGGAACGGAAATCAAATCGATCCGCAACGGCCGGGTGAATTTGAAAGATTCATTCGCCAAAGTGGAAAAAGGGGAAGTGTTTCTCCATAACATGCATATCAGCCCGTACGAACAAGGCAACCGCTACAACCATGATCCGCTGCGGACGAGAAAACTCTTGCTCAACCGCCGCGAAATCAACAAGCTGATCGGCTACACAAAAGAGCAAGGGTATACGCTCGTGCCGCTGAAATTGTACATCAAAAACGGCTTCGCCAAAGTGGAGCTTGGCGTCGCCAAAGGGAAGAAAAAATACGACAAGCGCGAAGACATGAAACGGAAAGAAGCGCAGCGCGAAATCGAGCGGGTGTTCCGCGAGCGGCAAAAGCTGTAGGGAGCAAGCGGCGTGTGAAAAAGTCAAAACCGATGTTTCTCAAGTGGGGAAGCCTTGAAACATCGGCTCTTCTTTCCTGGCGAATTCCATCCTTTTGGAAAAAAACGTTGGTTTTCACCGACATTGAAAACATTCCCATTGAAAATGCGCAAAGCCATGGTATAATAAAAAGTGCAACAGCCAGTTATCCATGGCTTAAGCTGTTCCGATCTCTTCGCACCGCGGGGACGATCCGGATTCGACAGGGGTAGGTCGAGCTTAAGCGGCGAGCCGAGGGGGACGTCCTCGTAAAAACGTCACCTAAAGATAACTGGCAAACAAAACTACGCTTTAGCTGCTTAATTGCTGCAGCTAGCTCCTCCCGCCATCGCCCGCGTGGCGTCCGAGGGGTTCATATGAAGCGGGCTACGCCCAAATCCGCCGCCTGAGGACGAGGGAAGAGACGAATCAGGCTAGCCGCCGGGAGGCCTGTCGGTAGGCGGAACGGACGGCGAAGCGAAATATACCGACTACGCTCGTAGATGCTTAAGTGGCGATGCCTCTGGACGTGGGTTCGACTCCCACCGTCTCCATTTCCAACATGTTGCTGTTTCGGATGAAAAATGGTAAACCTCTTGATGCGACCGTGTTTGCGGTCGTTTTTGCTTTTTCAAGAATGCGAAAGAAGCCCAGCGAATGGGCAAAAATTTTGCGCGGTTTGCACCGTGTTTTTTGCCTTGCATTGTATACAAGTTCGACAGTGACCAAGTAAACAAAATGCCTCTCATCCCTTGATGCCAAAGGGACGAGA
Source organism: Geobacillus icigianus (assembly GCF_000750005.1). Classification (GTDB taxonomy): domain Bacteria; phylum Bacillota; class Bacilli; order Bacillales; family Anoxybacillaceae; genus Geobacillus; species Geobacillus icigianus. The sequence continues at coordinate 7,663 of NZ_JPYA01000003.1, forward strand.
GGCATTTGGGCATCCTTTGGGCGTGTATCTAGGCGCGAGGATGGATGCCTACAATCTTCGGAGGCGGCCTTAGCTCTAGCTCCACCAAGAGCTGCACTTGTCCTAACCAAGGAATCGAGTCCATGTCGCCTTTTTGGTTTGGCTGTAAATTTATGTTAGTTAATTTGCTCACCTACAGTAGAGAAAAAAAGAATGCTGACAAAAATATTAAA
>NZ_JPYA01000004.1 GCF_000750005.1 Geobacillus icigianus
GGCGGTCGATTACCGGCTCGTTCATTCGCTGTTGTTTTCTGATGAACCGACGAGCCGTGACGAGTATTTCCACGCCCGTTTGCCGCTTTGGCGCGTCATCCGCTTGACGTTCAAAAACTACGTGCTCGGGCACACGCATGTGATGACCGTGCATGGGCTCGTCATCTTGCCGGTGACGTTGATCGCCTTGTATTTCGTTTGGAAACGGAAGCGTTGGCGGCAGGAAACGCCGTTTGTCGTGCTGCACGTGCTGAACGTTGCCTTGTCTACGTGGTACGCGTTTTGGTTTTACAAAGGATGGCTGCCGCTCACCGAACGATTTGATTTGCTCGATAAGTTCAATTTTGCCCGCTATCATTTCTTGCGCCCGATGGTCATTTATGTCTTGTTTGCGATGGCGCTGAAAATCGTTTGGCAGGAAGGACGAAAGTGGCGGGCGGTCGCTGCGGCGGCCATCGGTTTGCAGCTGGTGGTGCTCATCTCGTACAACGAGCAAATCGTCTACCGAAATCAACCGTCGTTCCGCGAATTTTACGCCGAAAAGCAGTTTGCGGCCATCCGCGAGTATATCGGCCGCCCTGTGCATACATACCGCGTCGCCAGCATTGGCATCCATCCGGCGATCGCGCAATACAATGGCTTTTACACACTTGATACGTACAACAATTTCTATCCGTTGGAATATAAATACCGCTTCCGCCGCATCATTGCCAAAGAACTCGAAAAAAACAAAAAACTGCGCGAGTATTTCGATGAGTGGGGCGGGCGCTGCTACGTGTTCGTCGATGAGCTCGGCAAGCGCTATATGTTTATGAAAAACTCGAAACGGACGATCCGCCATCTTGAATTGAACACGGAGGCGTTTTACGAGATGGGCGGGCGCTACATTTTTTCGGCGCTGCCGATGGAAAACGCAGCGGAAAACGCCCTTCGGCTTGAACGGGTGTTCCGCTCTGATGAATCGGCTTGGACGATCTACTTATACAAAGTGGTGCGGGAAGGAGGAAGATGACATGTCTGACCCGATCTTGGCTATTGTCGTGCCGTGCTACAATGAGGAGGAAGTGCTGCCGGAGACGATCGGCCGCTTGCGGGCGTTGCGCGAAGAGCTGATCGAAGAGCGGCTCATTTCGCCAAAAAGTGCGCTCCTGTTCGTCGATGACGGCAGCCGCGACAGCACGTGGAAGCTCATTTACAAGGCGAGCTTGCGCTATCCGGAAGTGAAGGGACTGAAACTAGCGCGCAACGCCGGTCACCAAAACGCGCTGTTGGCCGGACTGTTTGCGGCGAAAGCGCACGCCGATTGCCTCGTTTCGATCGACGCTGACTTGCAAGACGATGTGTCGGCCATTCGCGAGTTTGTACAAAAGTTTCGCGAAGGCTATGATATCGTTTACGGCGTACGTCGGCGCCGCGACACGGACACGGGGTTTAAACGCCATACCGCCCAAGGATTTTATCGGTTAATGAAGATGTTTGGCGTCGACCTCGTTTACAATCATGCCGACTACCGCCTCATGAGCCGCCGGGCGGTTGACGCGCTGGAACAGTTTGGGGAAGTGAACTTGTTTTTGCGCGGCATCGTCCCGCTTCTTGGCTTCCGGTCAACGGCCGTTTATTACGATCGGAAGGAGCGGCTGGCTGGGCAAACGAAATATCCATTGAAAAAGATGATTTCGTTTGCTCTTGATGGAGTGACCTCGTTTAGCGTCACCCCGATTCGCTTTATTTCGCTCATCGGGTTGTTCTCTTTTGTCATCAGCCTCGCCTTTGGAGCCTACTTCCTTTTTCTTAAATGGGCCGGGCATACGGCGACAGGGTGGACATCGCTCATTACCTCCATTTGGCTGTTAGGCGGCTTGCAGCTGATGGCGCTCGGGTTGATCGGTGAATATATTGGGAAAATGTATAAAGAAACAAAACGGCGGCCGCGCTATATCGTTGATCTCGATCTGTGGAACTGGCCGCTGCCGCAGCGGCTATCATCGGCGGCCGATGAGCTCGAAGCGTTGAAACCGGCGGGAGGGCCGTTGAAGAAGTAGTAAATCAGGCGGTGTTGACAGCCACCTTTTTTTCTTTTCTTGCAATTGAAAAAAAGAAAGAGTAGACTGATGGATGGGACGAATGGCTGGCTTCGTTAGCAGGAAGATTGTTGTGATGTTGGCGCTGCTAAGCCGGAGACAGCGGTAAAGAGGTCGAGTGAAAAGGGGGATGGATTCGGGAATGAGCCATCGGTATGAAGGGGCGGAGCTGCTCGAGCGCGTGCGAAAAGCGAATCCGCTCGTCCACAATATCACGAATGTCGTCGTGACGAACTTTACGGCGAACGGACTCTTAGCGCTCGGCGCTTCGCCGGTGATGGCGTATGCGAAAGAGGAAGTGGCCGAGATGGCGAAGCTCGCCGGGGCGCTCGTGTTGAATATCGGAACGTTGAACGCGGCCGAAGTCGAGGCGATGCTTATGGCTGGCCGGGCGGCCAACGAGGCTGGTGTGCCCGTCATTTTCGATCCGGTCGGTGTCGGAGCGACCGGCTACCGAACGGAGACGGCGCGCTGTATCGCCGAACAGATCAAACTCGCGGTTGTACGCGGCAATGCGGCGGAGATCGCCAATATGATCGGTGAACGATGGATGATTAAAGGGGTTGATGCCGGCCAAGGAAACGGAGATGTGGTTGCTTTGGCCAAACGGGCGGCCGTCGAGCTTGGCACCGTCGTGGCGATTACGGGAAAAGAAGATGTCGTCACCGATGGGCAAGCCGTCTATGTGGTCGGCAATGGGCACCCGCTGCTGACGAAAGTGACAGGCACCGGCTGTTTGGCGACGTCGGTCATCGGAGCGTTTGCGGCCGTTGAGCGCGATGCGGTCAAGGCGGCGGTGGCGGCGCTTACGTATTATGGCGTTGCGGCGGAACGGGCGGCTGCGGAGGCGGGAGAGCGCGGCCCGGGCAGCTTCCAAGCAGCGTTTTTGGATGCGCTCGCGCATACGACAGCCGATGATGTGAAGCGTACCGGCCGGGTCGAACAACGGTAAGGGAAAAGGAGAGGAAGAACGATGACCGTCTATAAAGCGTTGACGATTGCTGGGTCGGACAGCGGTGGTGGCGCCGGCATTCAGGCCGACTTGAAAACGTTCCAAGAGCTCGGTGTCTTCGGCATGTCGGCGATTACGGCGGTGACCGCGCAAAATACGCTCGGCGTTCAAGGAGTTTATCCGCTCTCGGCGGAAGCCGTTGCCGCCCAAATCGAATCGGTGGCGACGGATTTAGGGGCAGATGCGGTCAAAACGGGTATGCTCTTTAGCGCTGAGATCATCCGCACCGTTGCCGAACAAGTGAAAAAGCATCAATGGGAGCGGGTGGTCGTCGACCCGGTGATGATCGCCAAAGGCGGTGCGCCGCTGTTGCAGGAAGAGGCGGTGGCGGCGCTGAAAGAGGCGCTGTTGCCGTTGGCGCTTGTCATTACGCCGAACATTCCGGAAGCGGAAGCGCTAACGGGTGTTGCGATCCGGACGATGGATGACCGTCGCGAAGCCGCGCGCCTTCTCCACCGCATGGGCGCCCGCTATGTCGTCGTGAAAGGCGGCCATGACGATGAGGGCGAGGAGACGGTTGACCTTTTGTATAACGGCAGCGAATTTTCGTATTTTAAAAGTAAGCGGATTGATACGCGTCATACGCACGGAACCGGCTGCACGTTCGCCGCAGCGGTGGCGGCTGAGCTGGCAAAAGGAAGACACCCGGTCGATGCCGTCGGGACGGCGAAAGCGTTTGTGCAATCAGCGATCGCCCATCCGCTCGGCATCGGCCATGGACACGGGCCGACGAATCATTGGGCTTACCGGCAATACGGGGAGTGAGGTCGATGGCGCGCATCGCGAGGGAGGAGATGAAAAAGCGGCTGGCCGTTTACTTCATTATGGGAAGCCAAAACAGCGAGCGGCCGGCTGTCGACGTGTTGAAAGAAGCGCTTGACGGCGGCGTGACGCTGTTTCAATTTCGCGAAAAGGGAGCGGGAGCTTTACAGGGGGCAGAAAAGGAAGCGCTGGCTCGGCAGCTGCAGCGGCTTTGCCGCGCGCATGGCGTGCCGCTGATCGTCAACGATGATGTCGAGCTGGCCATCGCCATTGATGCCGACGGCGTTCATGTCGGCCAAGACGATGAAGACGCCCGGCGCGTGCGGGAGAAGATCGGCGACAAAATTCTTGGCGTTTCCGCTCATAATGTCGAGGAGGCGAGAGCGGCCATTGAGGCGGGCGCCGACTACATCGGCGTCGGTCCGATTTATCCGACCCGCTCGAAAGAAGATGCGAACGAGGCGCAAGGACCGGAGATTCTCCGATCCTTGCGCGAACAAGGAATCGCGATTCCGATTGTCGCCATCGGCGGCATCACGGTTGACAATGCGCAAGCGGTCATTGAAGCCGGAGCGGACGGTGTGTCCGTCATTAGCGCCATCGCTTCCGCTTCGGAGCCAAAAGCGGTGGCGGCCGCGCTGGCCGCGGCGGTGCAAGCCGCCCGCTCGCGCTAAACCGGCGGCGAGACTGTTACAAGCGAGGGCGAGCTGAAAAATCGTCCGCCTTCACGAGCGACTCGTTCGAAGGAGTCAGCACGTATAGATGGCATGGAAAAAAGAGCGTCTCGATCCGTTGGGGGCGCTTTCAGTTCCTCGACCAACATGTTCGCCAAGAAGGCATGGAAAAGGGTGTCCCGATCTGTTGCGGGACACCCTTTTTGCACGCTATGACGCGGTCTGCCGCCACTTCGGCAGCCGCCATTCCAACAGCGGCCGCACGAGCCGGATGACCGGCTGGCTGCCGAGGATGAGCATCACGGCGATCGACAAGCCGAGCAGTAGCGGATAGCCGTGCACATCCATAATAAAATCCGGGAACGGCGTTTCGTGCAAATATTTTAAAATAAACCCGTGCAAGATATAGATGTAAAACGTGCGCGCCCCGAGCACGGAAAAGGAGAAGCGCCGGCTCGGGATGAGCGCCAGAAAGCTGAACATCATTACCAAGCTGGCCGCATAAATGACGAGGCGGTTCATGATGCCCGTCGGTTCGGAAACGCCGAGCGTATCGTACGATTTCGAACCATACAGCCAATCTTGCGGGAGGTCCGGAAAGCCGAAGTGAATCAGAAGGAACATTCCGACCAGCACCGCAAGGGAGACGAGACGCACAGGAACAGCGAACAAGCGCTCGATCAACGACTTTTGCGTGAAAAACCCGAGCAGAAAGAACGGAAAAAACGTGAGCGTTCGCGACAAGCTTAACCATTTTTCCGCTTCCATCATGCCGCCGGCAAGCCCAAGCAAAAGCGCGGCTGGCAGCGCCGCCCATTTTGGCAGCCGTCCGAACCAGAGCAACAAAACGTTCCAACTGAACAGGCTAAGCAAAAACCATAAGCTCCAATGCGGAGTCAATACGTCGAGTTCGAGCGACGATTGATCGTACAGGAAGAAATAGTAGATAGAGTAAAGAAACTGGAACAACAAGTACGGAAACAGCAGCTTTTTCATGATTTTCGGCAAGTAGCCTTGCTCATAGAATCGCTTAGCAAAGTAGCCGGAAATGAAGATGAATGCCGGCATATGGAAGAAGAAGATCCACGTATACAAGCTGTGCACCCATAAGACGCCGTCAATGTACGGGCGCAGAAAGTGGCCAAACACGACGAGGAGCATTAACGCGCATTTGGCGTTGTCAAAATAGTAATCCCGCTCCTTCATAGTGTTTCTCCTCCTTTCTGTATTACACGAATTCGAATGATCCTCTTTTTTTTGAGGGGAGTCAACGACATGGCCACTGTCCATGACATGAGTTTGCCACAGAAAGGTGATGATTGGGTGAAAAACGGTCGGCATGAAACCGAGGGTATGACGCAGCTGTTACAAATCATTAACGCCAAAGGGAAAGACGATGACATGCCTGACCTTGGTATGCTATAATATCTTGAGAAACGATGTTGGACATTGGAGTGACCAATATGAGTATCGGCTTTGGAGAAATTGCGCTCATCGTCTTTTTCGCTTTGTTGATGTTTGGTCCGCAAAAGCTGCCGGAATTAGGTCGGGCAGCCGGGAAGACGTTGCGTGAATTTAAAAACGCAACCAAAGGCATCATCGATGACGACGAGGAGACAAAAGCGCAAAAATAAGAGGCTAGGCCTTGACGCCTAGCCTCTTATTTTTCGTTCGCAAGCCGCTAAACGATCCGCCGTTTCTTCGCGCCGGCGCAGCAAAAAAGAGACAAACGTGGCCGGCAAAAGCCATATACATACTACTGGGACACGTTGTTCGTTTTGGGCTGGCCGAATGGCCAATGGGGCGGAGGGATCGACCATGGTGATGCGAAAACTGGCGGCAATCGTTGGGGGAAGCGTGCTGCTCGGCATCGGGATCAACGTTTTTTTCGTTCCCCATCATTTGCTTGACGGGGGGATGATCGGCCTTGGGCTGATCGTCAAATACGTCTGGCACGTTCAAGCGGGCTTGACGATGATCGTCTTAAGCGTTCCTCTTTATTTGGCGGCTTGGTTTTATTACCGTCCGTTTTTTTACAACAGTTTGCACGGCCTTCTTTTCTCCTCGTGGATGATCGATGTATTGTCGGGGTTGCGCGGCATTGTGACCGTAGACCCGCTCTTAGCCGCAGTCATCGGCGGGACGTTCGTCGGTATGGGCATCGGTGTGATGCTGCGCGAAGAGACGAGCACGGGCGGCACCGACTTGCTTGCCCAGTTTATTTCCAGATTGACGAACTGGAATGTGGGAGTCATTATCTTTGTTATTGATGCTTGCATTATTTCGGTCGGAAGCTTGCTCATCGATGCTGTGCCATTTGTTCACTCGCTTGTCGTTGTCACCGTTGTCGGCATTGTCACGACGATATTGACACATCAAAAAACGATGGGGAGGTAACAACGCCCCATCGTTTTTTGCGCCATTCAATGGTTGGCCGCACAGCGCAGGATGGCGGTGCTTAGAAGGCTGGTGATTTAACGGAGCACGCTGCTTTTCAACCCCGTTTCTCAAATAGAAAAGCTCTGCCGCATCAGGATCGTCTTTCACACGCTCCCCCTTGCTCAAGACAAACACCCGTTTTCCAGCTTCTTAGGAAGCGGAGGCTTTTGCCAGCTGAAGCGCACGGTAAACGTTAATCAACCCATAACCATAATACGGGTCTTTTCCGCGGTCGCCTAAATCGACGGCGCTCTGAATGATCACGCGGCGCACCTCGTCGTTGGTGAGGCGCGGGTTGATAGAGCGGATCAAAGCGGCGAGCGCGGCGACGTGTGGCGCGGCCATCGACGTGCCGGAAAGGGCGGCGTACCGGTGTCCGGCAAACGTGCTGGCAATGTTCGTCCCGGGCGCGACGACATCGACATAATCGCCATAGTTGGAGTACAACGCGTACGAAAGATCCGGGTCTACCGCCCCGACGCTGATCACTTCCGGGTAAGCGGCCGGAAAGCTCGGCTGGGACGTGCTGTCATTGCCGGAAGCGGCCACAAGGACGACATCGTGTTGATCGGCGTAACGAATCGCTTCCTCCAGCACCGAAGAAGGTTGGTAATTGCCAAGGCTCAAATTAATGACTTTGGCGCCGTGATCGACCGCCCAACGGATTCCTTTCGCCACGTCAATGCTTGTTCCATAGCCATCGGCGTTCAATGCCTTAACGGGCAGAATCGGGTTCAGCCAAGTCATGCCAGCAATCCCCTCGCCGTTGTTTGGCTGTGAGGCGATGATGCCAGCAACATGGGTGCCATGACCGTTTTCGTCTGCCGGCAAACGATCGTTGGCCAACACGTTGTACCCGGGACCGAGGCGGCGGGCCAAATCGGGATGAGTCAAATCGACGCCGCTGTCAATCACGGCGACAGGTACGGTTCGTCTGCCGCGCGACAACGTCCAACCCGCTTCCGTAGCAATGGCGGGCAAATTCCATTGATAGCGGGCGTAAAACGAATCGTTTGGCCTTTCCACTGCTTCTCGAAGGTCATTTTGCATGTAAATGTAGTTCGGTTCGCAATAGTCGACCGCTGGAATCGTGCGGAAATAGCGGCGCATCTCTTCATATGTCCGCTCGCGCGAACGGAAGACAAACACGTGATCAAACTGTTGAACAAGCCGTCCGGCAACGGCGGCCTCGATTTGCGCAAGCTCGCGATCGGTCGGCATCGTCCGGAAACGGACGATGATGTCGTTTGCAAAATAGTGGCTTCGGTCGCCGCGGCGGTTGTGGCGGATTTCCCGAATGCGCGGGTGCCCGTTCAATCGCTGTTTCAGCTGTTCGCCTGCGCTGAGACTGTCCAAGGTGACGACGGTCGGGTGAGTGCGCCTGTCTTTGGTGTCAAACGGCTCAAGCCGCGGTGGGGCCGGGGCGTTCTGTTCGGTCGCCGGCCGGTGGAAACTAATGGCGGCGATGACGACCAAAGCTGCGGCTGCACTCAAGACTGCCTCTCTCTTCCATCGGCGATGCATGGTGTTCACCTCCTCGTTTGTTTCCATCTTGAGCGCCAGCGAGTAAAATCGGTACGTCAAGCCGAGCCATGTCCGTTCAGACTGAACGGTATCAGGATGATGGCGGATCAGCTCAGCCAGCTCGGCGAATGAATGGGTTTCCTGACCAACCCATTCGCGAACGGCGCCTGCTGCCTGTTCCAACCAGCGCTTCCATTGCGATTTCATCAGCATCCCCTTTTTTCATCCATCATGCCCAATCGGAAGGGGGATGATGCAGGAAGACGAATCGAAAACGTTGTCCTATTGGCGTTGGAAAAGCAGCAAATATCCCCGCCATGGTCCGCGATGATGTTTTTGCAAATGTAAAGGCCGATGCCCGTTCCTAATTTTTTGGTCGTAAAAAACGGCTCAAAAATAGTCTCGACGATATCGGCGGGGATGGCCGGGCCGTTGTTGGCGATGTCAATGATGATATCCGCATCTTGACGGCGGGCGACAATTTCGATACGGCGCGGTTTTTCCTTTTCTTTTACCGCTTCGATCGAATTGAGCAAAATGTTGACTACGACTTGGCGAATCTGATCTTTATAGGCGAAAATATGTATCGATTCATCGATCGCCAACGAAATGTTTACATCGCAGTCGACGATCGTCGCGTATAAAAAGTCGATGATTTCCTCTAACAGTCGGCGCAGTGAAAACGTTTCCTTTTCACTTTCGACAATTTCTTTGCGTGAGGCATGCAGAAACTGTGAAATGCGAAATTTCAGCTGCTGCAATTCATGGTCGATAATGTCTAAGTAGGGAAGATCGGGATGTTCAAACTTTAGCAGCTGAATGAACCCGATAACAGCGGTCAATGGGTTGCGAAATTCATGGACAAAGCTCGATGACATTTGCCCGAGCAAGGTCAGTCGGTCTTGATGCGACCGGGCAATGAGCATGTTTTTTTCGCGCAGCTCCTTCTCTTTTAGTTCGCTGTATTTCGTGACGGCATGAAACAAAAATTGGTCAAACAGTTCGTTTAAATGGCCGATGAGCGGTGCGAGCGCGCTGATGGATAGCGGCGCGGTCAACGCATGATGGATGACGAGCCGCCGACCTAGATTGACATTGTAGACGAGCGCGCCGATGCCGGCGTTCATTTCTGCCCGTTCCTTGGCGATTTTGTTGGCTAGGCACTCCACTGCCTCGCTGGACGGCGAACGGAGCAGCGCCTCTTTGACAAGTTCAAATACGGCTAGTCCGTTTTGCTCGGCAAGATCGATATATTTATCATCTTTGGCAATTTTCATCTGTTGCCGCCATTCGACCAGAAAGCAGGGCAACTGGGCTTCCAAATGGGTGACGAGCTGCTGTGCGATCGTTGCCAAAAAGGCCACCTCACTTTCGATCACGTGCTGTTACTTTCATTATAAGAGGGAACATCGGCCGAGAACAGGGGGAAAATCGTCTGTGCGCTGCGCACGGCACTTTGGCGACAAAGCAGGGGGAAGGTGGTGATATAAGGAAGCAGGCCGCTTACCAACCTCGTTTCTCAAATCGAAAAACCCTGTCGCATCAGAATGGCCTTTCACACCTTCCCCCATCGTTTAAAAGAAACATCCGTTTTTCACGAGCCATAGGGGAATGTCTATGTCCGCTGCCATGAAACAGCGCCGATGGTTTGAATAAACAAGGACGCATCATGTATAATGAAACAGTCAGAAATCTCTTTCAAAAGGTTGGGGAATGCTGTGAAACTGTATGAGTCCATTTTGGATTTGATCGGCGGCACGCCGATGGTCAGGCTGCGCCGCCTTCCGGACCCGAACGGGGCGGATGTATACATAAAGCTTGAATCGTTTAACCCAGGTGGCAGTGTCAAAGATCGGCCGGCTTGGGAAATGATCCGCCGCGCCGAGGCGGAAGGGAAAATTGCGCCGGGAAAAAGCACGATCATTGAACCGACATCTGGCAACACCGGCATCGGCTTGGCGATGGTGTGCGCCGCCCGCGGGTATCGCTGCATCATCACGATGCCGGAGAACGCGACGGTCGAGCGGGTGAAAATTTTAAAGGCGTACGGGGCCGAAGTCTATTTGACGCCGGCGGAGAAACGGATGCAAGGAGCGATCGATGAGGCGAACCGGCTCGCCCGCGAAATTCCGGACAGCTTCATCCCGATGCAGTTTGAAAATCCGGCCAATCCGGACGCGCATCGGCATACGACGGCGGTGGAAATTTACGAAGCGTTCGCTGGGCGGCTCGATGCGTTCGTGCTCACCGCCGGCACCGGGGGAACGGTGACGGGAACAGGAGAAGAATTGAAAAAGCGGATCCCGAATTTGCGCATTTATGTCGTTGAACCGTACGGCTCGCCCGTCTTGTCGGGCGGCAAGCCGGGGCCGCACAAAATTCCCGGCACGGGTCCGGGGTTTATCCCGAAAATTTTAAACCGCTCGATTTATGATGACATTTTTTTGATCAAAGATGAGGATGCCCAGCAGATGGCGCGCAAACTGGCGGCGAAGGAAGGCGTGTTGGTCGGCGCTTCGGCCGCGGCGAGCGCCTATTACGCCATCAAAGTGGCCGAGCAGCTCCCGAAAGGCGCCCGCGTCCTTTGCATGGCGCCGGACTCCGGCGAGCGGTATTTGTCATCTGATTTATTTGCCGATTAAGCGAAGGGCGCAAAAGATGACGGCACGTTTCCTTGCCGTTCGTGGGCAAGCGAAGAATTCCTCTCCGCCAAACAGGAGAGGAATGTTTTTGTTTGCCGTTTCTTCGTTTATCAATCGTAAAGCGGCTGTTGCTGTCCCTTTTTGCCCAAGCGCCGCCCTCAAATCGTTCGGTAACGGTCGCTCACTAAAGGCGGAGGGAAGTGTTCCATTTGGCTTCGGGAGGACAACAAGGGAAGAACAACCTGATGCGCATCGCCTTGACGTTTGTGATCGCAGCGTCAGGCGGCATCGGATTTGCACTTTTGCGCGTCCCGCTTCACTGGGTGCTTGGTCCGGCGGCGGTGTTGCTGATAGCGGAGCATTTTTTGAAAGGCAAGCTGTATTGGCCGATGGCGATTCGCAACGCCGGGCTCATCCCGATCGGCTATACGCTCGGCACATCGATGACGGCGGCGACGCTCGCTGAGATGGGCCGACAGCTGCCGTCAATGTTGTTGGCGACAGTGTTGATTTTATTGTTTAGCTTTCTGCTCTCTTGTGCGGCGGCGCGCATAACCGGCATTCCGCTCCGCTCGATCGTCACCGGCAGCATCCCTGGCGGGTTGTCGCAAATGCTCGTTCTCGGCGAAGAGCTAAAAGGAGTCGACATAACGGTCGTGACGCTCTTTCAAGTGACGCGCCTTATGGGCGTTGTCTTTCTTGTTCCGCTTATCGCTTTAGGCCCGATGTTTTCCGGCAGCTCCGGAGCGGCTGCGGATGCTGGAACCGAGCAAGGGCCGGATTGGACGGTGGGCCTTGCTTTATTGTATTTCATCGTTACCGTTGCCGGCGCACTCGTTGGCAAGCGCCTAAAACTGCCGACCGCGTATTTGCTTGGCCCGATCATCGGGACGGCGGCGCTGGTGATCGCTGGGGTGCCGGCGCCGGACTTGCCGGCGCCGATATTGGACATCGCGCAAATGACGATGGGGGCGTATCTCGGTTTCACGCTTAAGCCGGCTGGTATGAAGGAGAAACGGAACATGATGCTTGCGGCGGCTTCCACCGGTTTTTTCCTTATTTTGTTTTCTATGGCTTCCGCGTTTGTGCTGACAAGCTGGCACGGTGTCCCTTATTTGACCGCCTTCATCGCTTTGGCGCCAGGCGGCATGGATCAGATGGGGATTTTGGCGCAGGAAGCGCGCGCGAGCCTTGCGATCGTGACGAGCTACCAAATGTTCCGCATTTTCTTCATCCTGTTCGTCGTCCCGCCAGTGCTGAAAAAACTGTTCGCGACCCGCTGGTTTCAACGGATCGAACGTTGGCCAATGCGGGGCGGCGGAGAAGGATGGCGCGATGGCTATGGCGGCGGAAAAAAGAGGGGACTGTGACAAGAAACAAACATATGTTAAACTAGAAAGAAAAAGGAGGGGGTTGCCATGAATCATTCGACCGTTTATCGTCCGCACAGCCCGGTGGCGAAGTTGGCGGTTTCATTTCTCGCGGCGTTGGCCGTCGCGACCGCAGGGCTGTACGCCGGGCAATGGGTGCCGGCCGGCCTTTATTTGCCGCTTTATGCGCTTGAACTCATTTTGCTTTTGGTGATGATCTTCGCCCGCAGCAAAAAAGCGGTCGGCTATCCGCTCATGTTTGCCTTTATGTTTGTCTCGGGGGCGACGCTTTATCCGCTCATCGGCTATTACATTTCCATCATCGGCGCGGCGGCGGTGTTCAAAGCGTTTGCCCTAGCGGTGGTCTCGTTTACGGGCGTTGCCATTTACGCGGCGCGAACGAAAGAAGATTTTTCGTTCCTCGGCGGATTTTTGATGCTTGGCGCGTTTGCGCTCCTTGGCTTGTTGATCATTCAATGGTTCATCCCGTTCTCGAGCGTCGGGCAAATGGGAGTGGCGGCGTTAGGGATTTTGATTTTCCTTGGCTTTACGATTTACGACATCAACCGTTTGGCCCGCTATGGCTTTACGGAAGCGGACATTCCGATGATTGTCGTCAATATTTACCTTGATTTCATCAACTTGTTTGTCTACATTTTGCGTTTTTTCGCCAGCGATGACGATTGAGCATCGAAAAGGGCTGCCAAAAGGAGCAGCCCTTTTTTTCTATGACGAGGGCACGGATCAAAGCGGCAAGTCGCGCTTGGCAAACAGGCCAATCCCTGCCGTATAGCCGAGGGTGCCGAGCGCGAATAACAACAGGGAGACAGGGAGCCATTCCGCTTGGCCTTGGGCGATGTTTCCAGGCTCGAAGGCGGCAAAGATCGATCCATATCGGAGCCATTCGGCTTTCTCGGCCAGCTTGCCGATGAGATCCAAGCTGTAAAACAGAACGGTGGCTCCGCCGGATAACGACAGCGCTCGTTTTTCGTCATTCGAGGCGCTGTTGCTTTACTTGAACGGATGGCGGGAGCTGTCGGAAAAAATTCCCCCTTCCTTGTATAACGAGCGATTGGTCGAAGACATGGTGCGGCTCTTTTTTTACGGTGTGAAAGGGGAGACGCGGTGAAGCAGGAATCGGCGGGGAGTGAGGAGAATAACAAAAAAGAACAAAGGGGGAAGGAGTCACAGGATGAAGTTTGCCGTCAATGTATCGACCGTGTTTACGGAGACGCCGTTTCTCGCCCGGTTTGCCAAGGCAAGGCAGCACGGATTTTCATTGGTAGAGTGCCAGTTTCCGTATGCGGCGGCGCCGGAGGCGATTGCTTGTGAGTTGGCAGCACACGAACTGTCGCTTCTGTTGATCAATTTGCCAGCGGGCGATTGGGAAAAGGGGGAGCGCGGACTCGCGATTTTTCCCGATCGTCATGAAGCGTTTCAGCGGGCGCTGGAAGAGGGGCTGCGCTATGCGGTTGAGCTTGGCGTGCCGCATCTTCATTGCATGGCTGGAGTTGTGCCGAAGGAGATGGCGCGCGAGCAGGCGAAGGAAACGTATATGCGCCGCATCGACGAAGCGGCAGCAGCGCTTGCGGTTCATGGGTTGACGCTGATGATTGAACCGATCAATCCGTTCGATATGCCCGGCTACTTTTTAACGGACATTGCCGAAGCAGCGGCGATCATCCGCGATCTCGGCCGGCCGAACATCAAGCTGCAGTATGACATCTATCATATGGCGCGGCTTGGCTTCGATGTGGCGGCCACGTTTGCTGCTTACGAGCCGCTCATTGCCCATGTCCAATTCGCCGATGCCCCCGGGCGGCACGAGCCGGGGACGGGGGCGCTGCCGTATCGCGAGATGTTCGCCTTTTTGCAAAAGCGCGGCTACAATGGAGCGATTGGCCTTGAGTACATTCCATCGCGGGAAAGCAGCGAAAGTTTGGGCTGGTATGAGGAATATCGTCGTCAGGAAGGAGGAGGACGATGATACGCGTCGGCTTTATCGGCTTGGGCGTGATGGGCTCGCGCATGGCCAGACGCCTGCTGGAAGCGGGATTCAATGTCACGGTGTACAACCGTACGCCAGAAAAAGCGGTTCCGCTTGTCAACCTTGGTGCCCGACAGGCGGCGACAGTGGCAGAACTGGCCGGCGGGGCGGATGTCATTTGCACATGCTTGTCGATGCCGGATGATGTCATCAATATGTACACAGGGGAAGGCGGCATTCTCGAGGCGGCCCGTCCGGGAACGGTTTGCCTCGATTTTACAACCGTAGGCCCCAAGACGAGCCGGCTTGTGGCCGAACAGGCCCGTCAGCGCGGCGTCGCCTATTTGGATGCGCCGGTCAGCGGCGGGCCGGAAGGGGCGGAACAAGGAACGCTCACGATGATGGTCGGCGGCGATCAAGCGGCGTGGGAGCAGGTGCGCCCGCTGCTTGGCGCGTTGGGAAAAACGGTCGAATATTTAGGAGAAAGCGGCGCCGGCAGCGCAGCCAAAGCGATCAACCAGTACTTGGTCGCCGTCCATTCGGTCGCCGCGGCGGAAGCGATGGTCGCCGGCGTCGCTTACGGGCTCGACGCCGGGAAGCTGTATCGGCTATTAAAAGAAAGCTACGGAGACAGCCGGATGCTGCGCCGCCATATGGAGCAGTTTGTGCTGCCGCGTCGATTCACTCCCGGCGGGGCGGTGAAATACGTACATAAAGACGTGCGCTTGGCGAACGAGTTGATGGATGAAATCGGCCTCGGCCGCCGGCTCGGCATTCCAGCAGAAAAAGCGTTTGCCGAAGCCATCGCCGCCGGACTGGCCGATTTGGATATGTCAGCCGTCATCCAGCTGCTCGAGCAGCGAGTTGGCGTGATGGTGAAAGAGACAGAATGAACAAAATGATCGTCAAATTCAAAAAATTCATTGAAAAAATGGAGGCGCGATGATTTAATAGAAGTAGAGGGGGCTGGCCCCAAAAGGTTGTTTGGGGCGAAACCGCCTGTCGATATGACGGGGATCAGAAAAGGTGTCCGATCCTCTCGGGACGCTCTTCCTGATGAAGAAAGCGGTTCGCTTTTTTTTTTTACAGATAAAAAGAAACGGTGTTTCCTATTACGAAACAAAGGAGGGCGCTCATGCTTTCATTGGCATGGATTGAGGAGCTGCAGGCGTTTTTGCATCCGGAACAAATCAAACGGAATGAAACGTTCCATCCCCTTGGCAATGATGGGGCGGTGACGGTCTATCCACAAACAGAGGAAGAAATCGCTGCGGTGCTCCGCTATGCCGACCGCCATGGCAAAAAAGTCGCCATCGCCGGACGCGGCACAAAACGGGGCTTTGGCGGGCAGCGGGCGCAGGCGGACATCTTGCTGTCGTTGGAACGCTATGCCGGCATTGTCGAACACGCGGCCGCCGATATGACGGTCACGGTCAAAGCAGGAACGGTGTTTGGCGAGTTGCAGCGCGCGCTCGCTCCGTATCGGCAAAAGGTCGCCTTGGACCCGTTTTGGCCGGAGGAAGCGACGATCGGCGGGGTCATTGCCGCGAACGACAGCGGTCCGAAGCGGCTCGGCTATGGGTCAGCGCGCGATTCGGTCATCGGGCTGCGCGTCGTCTATCCGGACGGCACGGTCATCCGTTCCGGCGGCAAAGTGGTGAAAAACGTCGCCGGTTATGACATGAACAAACTGTTTATCGGGGCGATGGGGACGCTCGGCGTGCTGAGCGAGATTACGTTCAAGCTCCGGCCGTTGGCGAAATATGAAAGCGTTGTGCTGTTGTCGTTTCCAAGCGGCGATCTTCATGACATTCGCTCGTTCGCCGTTTCGTTCCTTGATACGATGATGGAGCCGGTTTGTTTTGAACTGCTCAACCCGGCGCTTGCCGAGCGGCTGACAGGACGACCGGTTTATACGCTTGTGATCGGGTTTGAAGATGTGGAAAGCGCCGTTCATTATCAAGAGCAGTGGGTCGAACGCCTGCGGCCGCAAACAGCGGAAATGGCCGTTTTCGCCGGCACGGAGGCTTCCGCCTTTTGGCGGACGTTTTATACCGTGGCGCCAAACGGGCGTCTGGCGCCGGCAGAAAACGGTGTGGAAGCGGCAGTGAAAATCGGGGTTGTCAACTTGGATGTGCTCTCTGTCTTGCGAGAAAGCGCTTTAATTGCGGACCGCTGCCATGTCCGCCTCGAAGCGCACGGCGGTTTGAGCCATGGGCTTTGTCAGGCGTACGTGCGCGGCGGCGAAAAGGACGTGTTGACGGCGATCGAGGAGCTGCGTCAAACGGCAGTTCGCCTCGGCGGCTACGCGGTGGTGAAACATTTGCCGTTTTCGCTGCGCCAGCGCATCGATGTCTGGGGCGCCAAGCCATCGTACGTTTTCTTGCTTGAGGGCATCAAACGGAAAGTCGATCCAAACAAAACGGTCAACGATCAGCGCTTTATTGGGGGGATTTAATGATGAACGCCATGACAAGTGAGCGGACGGGCAGTCCGGCGTGTGCGACCGCGAGCCTTGGCAACTACCGGTTCGCCGATTTGCCCGACCCAAGCAAGTGGGCCGATTGCGTCCATTGCGGCATGTGTTTAGAGTCGTGCCCGACGTACGAACAAACCGGCCAAGAGCAGCACTCCCCGCGCGGCCGCGTCCATTTGATGAAGTCGGTCGGGGAAGGAAAGCTTGATTTAACGCCGGATTTGCTTGACCCGATTTTTACGTGCTTGGATTGCCGCGCCTGTACGACGGCTTGCCCGGCCGATGTCGACGTTGGCGGTCTGATTGAACAAGTGCGCGGCCAGCTTCGCCAGGCGGTGCCGCTTACAGGCTGGAAGGCGTTTGTCAGCGACTTTTTCTTAAAAGGGGTGTTCCCGCACCCGTCGCGCCTTGATTGGCTGGGCCGCTTGTTGAAGCTGTACCAAAAAAGCGGGCTGCAGACAGTGGCGCGCAAAACCGGATTGCTGCGGGTGATGCCGGACCATTTGGCGGAGATGGAGGCCGTTTTGCCCGAGGTCGGCACGCCGGTGCGGAAAAAGTATAAGCGCGCGCCGCTCATCAAGGCGAAGGGGGAAACAAAGCGGACGGTCGCGATCTTGACCGGTTGCGTGATGGACGTGATGTTTAGCGACATTAACGAGGCGACGATCCACGTATTGGCGCGAAACGGCAACGACGTCGTCATCGTGCCGAACCAGACGTGCTGCGGGGCGCTTCATGTGCATGCCGGCGACCGCGAAACGGGCCGGAAGCTCGCCAAGCAAAACATCGAGGCGTTTCAGCATGTCGACCATGTCATTGTCAACGCCGCCGGCTGCGGCTGCATGTTGAAAGAATATCCGGAACTGTTCCGCGACGATCCGGAATGGCATGAAAAAGCAGAGCAATTTGCCGCCAAAGTCGAGGATGTGTCAAAGTTTCTGCATGATACCGGTTTTGAGCGGCCGCGAGCCGAACTGAACGTGCGCCTCACGTACCATGATGCGTGCCACCTTGCCCACGGCCAAGGCATCCGCCAAGAGCCGCGCGCCTTGCTTGAAAGCATTCCGGGGGTGGAAATGGTTTCCATGCCGAACACCGACCGCTGCTGCGGCAGTGCGGGCATTTACAACATCACCCATCCGGAGATGGCGCAAGCGGTGCTGGAGAGCAAAATGCAACAGGTGCCGCAAGAGGTGGAACTCATCTCGATGGGCAACCCGGGCTGCATGCTGCAAATGGCGCTTGGCGTCATGAAACATGGCCGAACCCAAAAAATCGTCCATACGGTGCAGCTGCTCGATTGGGTGTATCAAAAAGAAGAAGGGAAGGACGTGCGCATATGAGAAAGCGGCCGATTGCAACGAACGATCCGCACATTCAGGCGCTCGCCGGCATCGTCGGCGAAACGGCGATTTTGTACCGCAAGGAAGACTTGATTGCCTATGACTGCGACGGGTTCACCGTCCACCGCCATTTGCCAAAGGCCGTTGTCTTTCCAAACAGCACTGAGGAAGTGGCGGCAATCGTCAACTATTGCCATAAGCATGACCTTCCGTTTCTCGCCCGCGGCGCCGGCACGGGGCTAAGCGGCGGAGCGATTCCGTTAAACGGCGAAGTCGTCATCAGCTTAACGCGGATGAAGCGGCTGTTGCATGTGGACTTGGAAAATCGCCGCGCCGTTGTCGAACCGGGGTTTGTCAATTTGAAGCTGACGAACTCGGTCGCCCACCGCGGCTATTACTACGCGCCCGACCCGTCAAGCCAATATTGCTGCACGATCGGCGGCAACGTCGCCGAAAACGCCGGCGGCGCCCATTGCTTGAAATATGGGGTGACGACGAACCATATTTTAGGGCTTGAAGTCGTCTTGCCAACCGGCGAGGTGATTGAAATCGGCGGAAACGGCGTCCCCGATCCGCCCGGCTACGATTTGCTCGGGCTGCTGACCGGGTCGGAAGGGACGCTTGGCATCGTGACGAAAATTACCGTCCGCCTGTTGAAAAATCCTGAGGCGAAACAGACGGTGCTCGCTTATTTTAATGAAGTCGAAGACGCGAGCCAAACCGTTTCCGACATCATCTCCGCCGGGATCGTGCCGGCGGCGCTCGAGATGATGGATCAAACCGCCATCGAGGCGGTCGAAGCGGCCGCGTTTCCGGTCGGGCATCCGAAAGACATCGCCGCGCTGTTGCTCATTGAAGTGGATGGCATTTCCGCTGGAATCGACGAACAAATCAACGATATTTTAACGATTTGCCGCCGCCATCGTGTGCGCGAAGTGAAAGTCGCTCAGTCAGAGGAAGAACGAGCCCGCTGGTGGGCGAATCGGAAAACTGGCTTTGGCGCCATGGGGGCGATCTCGCCTGACTATTTAGTGCAGGATGGCGTCATTCCGCGCAGCCGGCTGCCGGAAGTGCTGCGGGAAATCGCCGCGATCAGCCGCAGGTATGGGTTGAGAATCGCCAACATTTTCCACGCCGGCGACGGCAATTTGCACCCGCTTGTGCTGTTTGACGCGAGCAAGCCTGGGGAGACGGAGCGGGCGCTTGCCGCCGGAAGCGAATGCCTCAAGGCGTGCGCGGCGGTCGGCGGATCGATTACCGGGGAACATGGCGTTGGCATTGAGAAAAAAGAAGAGATGCGCTTCATTTTCACGGACGAGGAAATTTTGGCGCAAACGGCGCTCCGCGACGTGTTCAATCCAAAAAACTTGCTCAACCCCGGCAAGCTGTTTCCGACCCCGGGGCGGTGCGTCGAGACGAAACAAGCGCCATTGCCAGTCAAATGAAAATGTTGCAAAAACGATTGCCCGTTGTTTGCTTTCATGGTATCATCTTTTTAAGTCAATTAAGAAACAGTGTTTCTTAATAAGAAACAAAAGAGGGGGAGGAGAACGATGGGCGAATACGTACAAAAAGGCAACATTCAAGTCGCAAAAGTGCTGTACGACTTTGTCAACGAGGAGCTTCTGCCGAACAGCGGAGTGGATCAAGACAAGTTTTGGCGCGATTTCGGCGCGCTCATTGCCGATTTGACGCCGCGCAACAAAGCATTGCTCGCCCGCCGCGACGAAATTCAAACCCAATTGAATGAGTGGCATAAAGCGCGTCGCGGCCGCTTTGATTTCAATGAATACAAATCGTTTTTGACAGACATCGGCTATTTGGAGCCGGAAGTGGAAGATTTCGAGATTACAACGGACAACGTGGACGACGAAATCGCCGTGCAAGCCGGGCCGCAGCTCGTCGTGCCGCTGACGAACGCCCGCTATGCGTTAAACGCCGCCAATGCCCGCTGGGGCAGCTTGTATGATGCGCTTTACGGGACGGACGCCATTAGTGAAGAAGACGGTGCTGAGCGCGGTTCGTCATACAACCCGGTGCGCGGGGCGAAAGTGATCGCCTACGGGCGGCAGTTTTTGGATGAAGCGGTGCCGCTGGCGCAATATTCCCATAAAGACGCTGTCCAGTACGCCATTGTGGATGGGCAGCTCGTCGTGACCATCGAAGGAGGGGCGACGACGGGGCTGAAAGAGCCGGAAACATTCATCGGCTTCCAAGGCGAGCCGCAACGCCCGACGGCGGTATTGCTCAAAAACAACGGCCTTCATATTGAAATTCAAATCGACCGCGAACATCCGGTCGGCAAAACAGATCAAGCCGGCGTGAAAGACATCGTCTTAGAAGCGGCGGTGACGACGATCATGGACGGCGAAGATTCGGTCGCAGCTGTCGATGCCGACGATAAAGTGGTCGTGTATCGCAACTTGTTTGGTTTGATAAAAGGTGATTTGACCGCGACGTTTGAGAAAAACGGAAAACTGTTGACGCGCACCTTGAATCCGGACCGCGTCTACAAAACGCCGGATGGCGGGGAGCTTGTGCTGCCGGGCCGCTCGCTCATGTTCGTGCGCAACGTCGGGCACTTAATGACAAACAACGCCATTTTGGATGCCAACGGTGAAGAAGTGCACGAAGGGATTATCGACGCGGTGATTACCAGCTTGATCATGAAACATTCGCTGATCGGCAACACCCGCTACTTGAACTCGCGCAAAAGCTCGATTTACATCGTCAAGCCGAAAATGCACGGGTCGGCGGAAGTGGCGTTTGCCAACGAGCTGTTTGACCGCGTCGAAGATTTGCTCGGCCTTGAGCGGAATACGATCAAAATCGGCGTGATGGATGAAGAGCGCCGCACGTCGCTCAACTTGAAAAACTGCATCTACCAAGTGCGCGACCGCATCGTGTTCATCAACACGGGCTTCCTTGACCGGACAGGCGATGAAATTCACACGTCGATGGAAGCGGGGCCGATGCGCAGGAAAAACGAGATGAAATCATCGACTTGGCTGCAGGCGTACGAAAAATCGAACGTCGCCGTTGGGCTTGCCGCCGGCTTCCGCGGCCGGGCGCAAATCGGCAAAGGAATGTGGGCGATGCCGGATTTGATGGCGGAAATGCTGAAGCAAAAAGGAGCGCAATTAAAAGCCGGCGCCAATACAGCATGGGTGCCGTCGCCGACAGCGGCCACGCTTCATGCGCTTCATTACCATCAAGTGAACGTCGCCGCTGTGCAAAGCGAGCTGGCAAACGAACGGCGCGATTACCGCGACGACATTTTGCAAATTCCGGTCGTCGACAACCCGCAATGGACGGCGGAAGACATTCAAGAGGAGCTTGACAACAACTGCCAAAGCATTTTAGGCTATGTCGTCCGTTGGATCGACCAAGGGATCGGCTGCTCGAAAGTGCCGGATATCCACAACATCGGGCTGATGGAAGACCGGGCGACGCTTCGCATCTCGAGCCAAATTCTCGCCAACTGGCTCCATCACGGCATTTGCACGAAAGAGCAAGTGCTCAAGACGCTGAAGCGCATGGCGAAAGTCGTCGACGAACAAAACGCCGGCGATCCGAACTACCGTCCGATGGCGCCGAACTACGACGATTCGGTGGCGTTCCAAGCGGCATGCGATCTCATTTTCCTCGGCTACGAACAGCCAAACGGCTATACGGAACCGATTTTGCACCGCCGCCGTCAAGAAGCGAAAGCGAAATTTGCGGCAGTGGAACAATAAACAACCACTTGAACAAGGGCTGCGCGCCCTTGTTCCTTCCTTATCGAATTTGTTCTGAAAATTTTGTAAATAGAAAGGGGGCAGTTCCTCGTTGCTACTGGCCGGTTTCAGAACGAAACGGACAACAAAACGGCGCAAACGATGTAGCGAGGTTGGTAGCCGGGAATGAGCGATGGAGAATTTGCGGGAACGTGCGTTGCTTGTCCATCGGCAGGCGAAAGGGAAATTAACCGTGGAATTGAAAGTGCCGGTCACGGATGCGAACGATTTAAGCGTCATTTATTCGCCGGGAGTGGCCGAGCCGTGCAAACAAATTCGTGCCGATGGAGAGGAAATTTACAACTATACCGTGAAAGGCAATTTCGTTGCGGTAGTTTCCAACGGCACAGCGGTGCTTGGGCTTGGCAACATTGGCGCGCGGGCGGCGCTTCCGGTCATGGAAGGGAAAGCCGCTTTGTTTAAAGCGTTTGCCGGCATCGATGCCGTGCCGCTTTGTTTGGACACGGAAGACCCGGAGCAGATCATCCAAACGGTCAAACTGCTTGAGCCGACGTTTGGCGGCATCAACTTGGAGGACATTGCCGCTCCGGCCTGCTTTGTCATTGAAGAGCGGCTCCGCCAGGAAATGGGGATTCCGGTGTTTCATGACGATCAGCATGGCACGGCGATTGTCGTCGCCGCTGGGCTAGCGAACGCCTTAAAAGTGGTCGGCAAATCGCTCGCCGATTGCCGGGTGGTCATCAACGGCGCCGGCGCCGCCGGGGTGGCGATCGCCAAATTGCTGCTGTCGATGGGGGTCGGTGACCTGATCGTTTGCGACACAAAAGGAGCGATTTATGCAGGGCGCCCGCATGGGATGAACGTCATTAAGGAAGAGATTGCCCGGCACACGAACCACCGCCGTATCTCCGGGACACTGGCGGACGTCATTCAAGGCGCGGATGTGTTTATCGGCGTTTCCGTTGCCGGCGCGTTGACGCCAAGGATGGTGCAGACGATGAACCGCAACGCCATTGTCTTCGCTTTGGCCAATCCGGTGCCGGAGATCATGCCGGATGAGGCGAAAGCCGCTGGAGCTGCTGTTGTCGCGACCGGCCGCTCCGATTTGCCGAATCAAGTGAACAACGTGTTAGCGTTTCCGGGGGTATTCCGCGGCGCGCTTGACGTGCGGGCGACAGAGATTAATGAGGCGATGAAAATCGCTGCGGCCGAAGCCATCGCTGGGCTGATCCAGCCAAAAGAGCTGGCGGAAGACTATGTCATCCCGAACCCGTTTGACCGGCGCGTTGTCGAAGCGGTCGCTTCCGCCGTCGCCCGCGTCGCCGTGGAGACCGGGGTGGCGCGAGTCACGGAAAAAACTGCGGAACGAATTCGTGTCAGAGAGGGGTAGGATTTGTCCGTTTTCTCGCTGACGGCGCCATGCGCGCCGGTGGCCCTCTTTTTGCCTGCAAACGCCCGGCTGTTCGTGTATAATGACGAGCAGAGAGAACAAATCGAGGTGAATGAAATGGAAAAAGAACATACGGTCAAGTCCGTGCGCCGGGCGCTGCAAATTATCGAGATTGTCAGCGCGAAAAAGGATGGGCTGGGTGTGACGGAAATCGCCAAGCAAATGGACATCAACAAAAGTTCGGTCTATCGTATTTTAACGACGCTCGCCCAATACGGCTATATCGAACAGCATCCGGAAACGGAGCGGTATAAGCTCGGTTACAAATTTTTGGAACTCAGCTCGAAGCTGCTTGATTCGATCGATTTGCGCCAAGAGGCAAAGCCGTATTTGCGCCAGCTCGAAAAGGA
Source organism: Geobacillus icigianus (assembly GCF_000750005.1). Taxonomy (GTDB): domain Bacteria; phylum Bacillota; class Bacilli; order Bacillales; family Anoxybacillaceae; genus Geobacillus; species Geobacillus icigianus. Next base: position 23,848 of record NZ_JPYA01000004.1, read on the forward strand.
AACGAATGAGGTGATCCACCTCGTCGTCTATGACCAAGGGGAAGTCATTTATATTGAAAAATTGGAAGGAACAGAGACGCTGCGCATGCATTCGAAAGTCGGCAAGCGCGCGCCGATGCACTGCACGGCGGTCGGAAAGGCAATTTTGGCGCATTTGCCGCCGGCGGTGGCCGCCGAGATCATTGAGCGAAAAGGGCTGCCGAAGCATACCGATCGAACGATCACCAACCGCGAGGCATTTTTCCGTGAGCTTGAGACCGTTCGGCAAAACGGATATGCGCTCGATTTGGAAGAAAACGAGTATGGCATCCGCTGTGTGGCGGTGCCCATTTTTGACTATACCGGCAGTGTCGTAGCGGCGATCAGCGTCTCCGGCCCAACGATTCGCATGACCGACGACCGGATCAGCGATTTGGCCGTGCGCATGCGCCAGCTCGGCAGCGAGCTGTCAGCTCGGCTTGGGTGCCGGCAGCCTCACTCCGTCCAGCTGTAACAGCTGGACGCTTTTTTTAGGAAAAAGGCGCTTTTCACGCCAAGGAAGAGGCGCTTCCTCATCAATGTTTTTCGTGCAAATCAGCAAGCCATGCATGTAAAATAGAAGCGAGGTGATTTGCGACGTGAAAAAACAAACGCTTTTGGAATGGATGGAGCAGCTCCGTCAAGATCCGCATGTCGTCTATTGGCATGAAATCGAACCGAAAGAAGCGGACACCGTTCCGTTTCCCGCTGAACTTGACGCGCGGGTGCGCTTGGCGCTCGAGGCGCGCGGCATCGCTTCGCTGTATACGCATCAGGCGGCCGCGTACGAGGCGGCGCGGGGCGGGCGGAACGTCGTGGCCGTCACGCCGACCGCTTCCGGAAAAACGCTTTGCTATAATTTGCCGGTGCTGGATACCATCGCGAAAGCGCCGGAAAGCCGTGCGCTTTATTTGTTTCCGACAAAAGCGCTCGCCCAAGATCAAATGCATGAACTCCATGAGATCATCGCCGAGATGGAGGCGCCGATTTACACGTATACGTATGATGGCGACACGCCCCCGGTGTTGCGGCAAAAAATCCGTCAAGCCGGCCATATTGTCATTACGAATCCGGACATGTTGCACACGGCGATTTTGCCCCATCATACGAAATGGATTTCTTTGTTTGAGCAGCTGCGTTATGTCATTATTGACGAATTGCATACATACCGCGGCGTGTTCGGCAGCCATGTCGCGAACGTGATTCGCCGCTTAAAGCGAATATGCGCTTTTTATGGGAGTTCCCCGACATTTATTTGCGCTTCAGCGACGATCGCCAATCCGCAGCAGCTGGCTGAGCGGTTGACAGGGGAACCGATGACGCTCATCGATCAAAACGGGGCGCCGCAAGGGCGGAAGTGGTTTGTGCTTTACAATCCGCCGATCGTCGAGCGAACGATGAACGTCCGGCAAAGCGCGGCCAAAACGGCGGTCGAATTGGCCCGCCAGCTGCTTTTCAACCGGATTCCGACGATCGTATTCGCCCGCAGCCGCGTCCGCGTCGAACTCATTTTAAGCCATTTGCAGGCAGCGCTGCGCAGCCGGGGCGGAGAAACAGCGGTTCGCGGCTATCGTGGCGGCTATTTGCCGAACGAGCGGCGCGCGATTGAAAAAGGATTGCGCAGTGGGGAGGTGCTCGGCGTCGTCAGCACAAACGCCCTTGAACTCGGCGTTGACATCGGACAGCTGCAAGCGTGCGTCATGGCCGGGTATCCAGGAACGATTGCCAGTACATGGCAACAGGCGGGACGCGCCGGCCGGCGCCACGGCGATTCGCTCGTAGTGCTGGTGGCCAGCTCCAATCCGCTCGATCAATACATGATCTCCCACCCGGAATATCTTTTCGCCCGCTCCCCAGAAACGGCGCGCATCAATCCGGACAATTTGCTCATTTTGGTCGACCATCTCAAATGCGCGGCCTACGAGCTGCCGTTCCGGCGCGGCGAGACGTTCGGCGGCGTGGAGGTCGAAGAGGTGCTCGATTTTTTGACTGAGCAAGGGGTGCTAAACGAACGCGCCGGCCGCTGGCATTGGATGAGTGACGCGTTTCCGGCGCATGATGTCAGCTTGCGTTCTGCGGCTCAGGAAAATGTGGTCATCATCGATCGTTCCGAGACGGCCCGCCCTCGCGTCATCGGCGAGATGGATCGGTTCAGCGCCATGACGCTGCTCCATGAGGAAGCGATTTATTTGCACGAGGGGACTCAATACCAAGTTGAAAAGCTGGACTGGGAGGAGAAAAAGGCGTACGTCCGCCAAGTGGATGTCGACTATTTTACAGACGCCAATTTGGCCGTGCGGCTCGATGTGCTGTCGGAAGACCGCTGCCAAACGAACGGGTCGATGGTCGTGCGCTATGGAGATGTATCGGTTCGGGCGATGGCAACCATTTTTAAAAAGATCAAGTTGTCGACGTTTGAAACGATCGGCTCCGGGCCAATCCGGCTTCCGGAGGAAACGATCCATACGTCAGCGGCATGGGTGGAGTGGGAGACGGTGCCGCCGCAGTTTTCACCGGCGCAGTTTGAACAGCTTCTCGTCAGCATGGCCAATGTGCTTGGTCATCTTGTGCCGGTATTTGTCATGTGCGACCGCTCTGACATCCATGTCGTGCCGCAATTAAAAGCTCCGCATTCCGGGCGGCCGACGATCTTTCTTTACGATCATTACCCCGGCGGTGTCGGTCTGTCTGAGGCGGTGTTTGAGCGATGGACAGAAATCGTAGAGCGGGTGCGGCAATGGGTGGAGCATTGCCCATGTGCGGACGGGTGTCCGTCGTGCATCGGCGTTTCAAGCGCCGCTTTGCCGTCAGTGAAGCGTCAGCTCGTTGCATTTTTACGCGAGCAGATGGCCGCTTGGCTGCCGTCATCGGTTTAACAAACTAGCCGATGATCAACAGTTCGTTCGAATGGCGAAAAGGGGTCGGTCACGAGGGGGCAAGTGAACCAAGTACGGCTAGGAGGCCGGTGATTTCGTGCAAAACACCGTTACGTTCGACCTGTTTCTCAAAGAGAAACCTTGCAGAATCAGCTTTCTTTTTTGAATGAAAATGTCGCCGATTGGTGTGTGACAGCGTTTTTTCACCAGCCTTCTAGAGCCGGTAGCGTCAAAAGTTCTATGAAAACTCCACACAAACCATTCCATTGAACATCGTGGGGCATGCGGAGAGCCAAAGGGAGGTGGACGGATGAAGCCGAAGTTATCGCAATGGAAAGAGTTGCTTGCCGCTCGTCATCAGTCAAAACGGCCGGCGGACGAAAACGAGGAAGCGGCCAAGCAGCGGTCGGACGTGCCGTATGTCGATCTCTGGCAGGAATACGGCGTAAAGCCGTATTGGTATGAGGGCGATTATTGCCTTGTTCGGGAAACGTCGTATCCGCTCACTTGGCCACACGGTCGCTATCGGCTTGGTGATTTGTATGACGTGCACCGAAGATGGCAGGAGGCGCCTTTTTCCCATCCCCTTTCGTGCCGCGGTTTGGCCGTTAGCGATTTATTCTTTTTTGATACCGAGACGATGGGGTTGTCGAGCGGGGTCGGAAACGTCATGTTTTTGCTCGGCCATGCCCGCGTGCTCGGCGATCGCGTTGTCGTTCGTCAGCACGTGCTGCCTTATCCCGGGGCGGAAGCGGCGCTTTACCAAAGCTTCTTGTCGGATGTCGATTACACAACGCTAGTCACCTACAACGGGAAAGCGTTCGACTGGCCGCGCCTAAAAACCCGCCACGCGCTCGTCCGCGACGTCGTCCCCCACCTGCCGTCGTTCGGCCATTTCGACTTATATCACGCCGCTCGCCGCTTATGGAAAGATGCGCTCGACTCCCTTCGCCTTGAGGAAGTCGAACGGAGCCTGCTGTCGATCGAACGGGGCGAGGATGTGCCGGGCTTTTTGGCGCCGATGATGTACAAAGAGTTTTTGCACACGCCGCATCCCGACCGAATGATGCCGATATTGCGCCATAACGAAAACGATGTGCTGTCGCTCATCTCCCTTTACATCCATTTATCCATCCAACTGCTTGAAGCGGCACAGCTGGCCGATCCTAGGGAGCAGCTGGCCGCTGCGCGATGGTTGGAAGCGGTGGGGGAAACAGCCGCCGCCCGGAACGTCTACGAACAAGCAAGCGGTAAAGAAGCAAAAGAGGCCGAAGCGGCAAAATGGCAGCTGTCGCTTTTGTATCGAAGAGAAAAGCGATATGAAGAGGCCGCGGCCATTTGGCGCGACTTATTGGCCGGCGGGAACGCGCGCTGGAAAGTGAAAGCCGGGTTGGAGCTGGCGAAAGCGTATGAACACCATTTCCGTGATGCCAAAGAGGCGCACCGCTATGCGGTGATGGCGTACGAAGCGTGGCGGCCGCTCGCCCGGGCAAGCCGGGAACGCAGCGAGAAAGAGGAAATGGAGTGGCGCAAGCGGTTGGCGCGGTTGGAACGCAAGAAAGCCAAGTCGTCGTTTGCTCATTTCCCTGGCAAGCGCAAAATGTGACAAAAATGCAAAAATAGCGGCTTTTTTGTTGCGAATCTTGTAGAAAAAAAGAAAAACATGTACAATGGCATCGGAACGAATGAAAACGATGGCAGGGAGACGAAGACGATGCGAAGCATGTACAAAAAAATTTTGTATCTCTTTTTTATTGTCGTCGGCTTGACGTTTGTCGTGTTTCGGTATGTGTACTAACAAGAGCTTGCCCAACGTTTTTCGTTGACGGGAAGGATCGAGCAAGGCGCCTGCCAAAAGAAGAAAATGGGTATCTATACTAGTACAAGACGGCTCTGTTCATCATAGGCTAGTATTGTCAACAATCAGCCTAGATGATGAAAGGAGAAGGATGCTATGCATTGCCCACCACATGTAACGGCGCCGATCGTTCATCCGCCTCAATGTTGCGTCCAACACCATTTCCAAGCAACGATTGTGCCGCATATCCATCCATCGCACACGACGCACGTGTATCATCACCTGTATGAACATCAGCATTATTTCCCGCATACGGAATCGGCAGTGGCACAAGCGGCCAACCGCCATGTGTACTGCCCTGCTCCGATGCCGGGATGGGGGCCATTCCCTGCGCCACCTATGCGCTAAAAAGGAGTGGCTCGAGGCCAAAAAGGGTGTTCCCGTCAACACGGGGACCCCTTCTTTTGCGTGACAATGCAAGACTGGCGCCAGATTTTCAACGGGTCGAGGGCAGACCATTGCCCATGGAACTTTTTCATAAAAATCTCTAAATGGAGCTGATTTCTATCCTTGGATGGAGGGCAAGACGTTGCCCATGGATCTTTTCTGTAAAAACCCCTTTACCAAACGTTGATTTTCATCCTTGGCCGGAGGGCAAAGCGTTGTCCATGGCGTTTCTATGAACATCCCGCAGCGGCAATGAATGTCCATGCTTGCCGGGAAGACGCCGCGATCGGCTTTTTTGCTGAACATCCGCGCAGCGAGCCATGCGCTTCATCCTTGGGCGGAGGGGAACCGATGGGCCATGGCGCTTTTTTGTCCGTCCTGTTCTTGGTCTCGAAAACGCTGAAAACGGTTTGACAGACGGGCGATCCGGACATAGCATCGAAGTGGAGGCGTCGCTTCATTTCTTCCGCTCGGTTCATTGACAATCAGCGCAATTTCTGAAAAAATAAAGGAAAGATGATCGTTGAATGCGGATTGAGGTGAAAAATCATGTCAGCCCAAAGGGTGAAACTGACGCCAAAGGACATATTAGAAAAAGAGTTTCGAGTCAGTATGCGGGGGTACAATCAAGACGAGGTCGATCAGTTTTTGGATCTCATCATCAAAGATTACGAGGCGTTTCAGCAAGAAATCGATGAGCTTCGTCAAGAAAACGCTCGGCTGAAGCGGCAAGTTGAGGAGTTGCAAAAACGGCCGGCTGTATCGGCGGGAACGACGAATTATGATATTTTGCAGCGTCTTTCCAACTTAGAGAAGCATGTGTTTGGTCGCAAATTGTATGAATAGTCGGCAGAGCCGCGTCAGCGAAAAAGATTCCGGTTTTTTCCTCTTGCTTGCTTGAGGAAAATGAATTATACTAGAAGATGCTCGCAGCGTTCATCATGTTCGGGTAATCGCTGCGGCCGGTGTTGGCCGTAGAGGAAAGTCCATGCTCGCACGGTGCTGAGATGCCCGTAGTGTTCGTGCCTAGCGAATCCATAAGCTAGGGCAGTCTGGCTTCGGCTGGGCTGACGGCGGGGAAAGAACCTACGTCCGCTATGCGGATATGGTTCGATTACCCTGAAAGTGCCACAGTGACGGAGCTCTAAGGGAAACCTTAGAGGTGGAACGCGGTAAACCCCACGAGCGAGAAACCCAAATGATGGTAGGGGCACCTTCCCGAAGGAAATGAACGGAGGGAAGGACAGGCGGCGCTCGCTGCCTGTAGATAGATGATTACCGCCGGAGTACGAGGCGCAAGCCGCTTGCAGTACGATGGTACAGAACATGGCTTACAGAACATGATGAACGCGGTGGATGGAATCGTGAAAAGCCCTCCTGCAGGAAGGAGGGCTTTTCCATTTCTTTTTGCTGTTTTTTCGCTGTCATGGCTATAATGAGGAGTAGAGAAACGGAGCTTGTACATACGTCTGTTAGATAGGGGGAACATAATGACTTCGTTTTCGTTGATTGCCACGGCCGCGATGGGGCTCGAATCGGTCGTCGCCGACGAAGTGCGCCGGCTTGGCTACGATTGCCAAGTCGAGAACGGCAAAGTGACGTTTGAAGGCGATGCGCTCGCCATTTGCCGCGCCAATCTTTGGCTGCGTGCCGCCGACCGTGTAAAGCTGAAAGTCGGTGAGTTTCGGGCGACGACGTTTGAGGAACTGTTTGAACAAACGAAGGCGCTGCCGTGGGCCGATTATTTGCCGAAAGACGCGGAATTTCCGGTTATCGGGAAATCGGTGAAGTCGACGCTGTTCAGCGTTTCCGACTGCCAAGCCATCGTCAAAAAAGCGATCGTTGAAAGTTTAAAAGAGCGCTACCGTCTATCATGGTTCCCGGAAACCGGACCGCTTTACCGCATTGAAGTGGCGCTTCATAAAGACATTGCCACATTGACGATCGATGCGAGCGGAGCGGGACTGCATAAACGCGGCTACCGTGTCCGTCAAGGGGAAGCACCGCTTCGGGAAACGCTCGCCGCCGCCTTAGTGCTGCTGACGAATTGGACGCCGGATCGCCCGTTTGTCGATCCGTTTTGCGGATCGGGAACGATTGCGATTGAAGCGGCGTTGATCGGGCAAAACATCGCCCCGGGATTTAATCGCGATTTCGTGTCCGAGCAGTGGCCGTGGATCGGGGAGCGCGCATGGGAGAGGGCGCGTCAAGAAGTGGAAGATATGGCGCGCTACGATGAGCCGCTCGATATTTGCGGGATCGACCTTGACCCGCGCATGGTTGACATGGCCCGGGCGAACGCGGCCGAAGCCGGGTTGGCTGATCTTATTTCGTTCCAAACCGGACGGGCGGAGCAGTTTCGGACAGACAAATCGTACGGAGTGATCGTCAGCAACCCGCCATATGGGGAACGGCTCGGCGAACGTCGGGAAGTCGAAGCCCTTTACCGTGCCACATCGGCCGTGCCTTTTCCGCCTTGGATACGTGGTCGGTGTACATCTTGACCGCCCACCGCGGCTTTGAAACGCATTACGGCAAGCCAGCGACGAAGCGGCGCAAGCTGTTTAACGGTTTCATTGAGACGCATTACTATCAGTACTGGGGGCCAAGGCCGCCGAGGAAATGCTGATTTACGAAGGGATTGAGCGATTTTTCGTAAAGTGGCTTGCAAAAAATAATTTGGCTTTTACAAAGATCACACTTTCTTTTCTGAAATTGAAAAGGAGGTGTGGCTTTTTTGTTGAAAGATATTAAAGAATTTATTGGAAAATGGCTATTCAAAAATCTTTTGGTTCATTACTGTAAATTAGCACATTATTTCAGAATCCCTTTTTCAAATTATTTCAGGCGGATTCCGAAATAATGTGCAAAATTTTTGCGGATTGTTCCGGATTTTGCACATTCTTTCGGAACGTTTGCACGCTCTTTCAGATGAAGATTTCCAGCGCGCCTGGTGGACCGATGGAAAAGAGAAAGCACAAAAGGGGCCGAATCGGCCCCTTTCGTGCTAATATCCCATTTCCTCTGTGGCCATGCGTACCACTTCTTCGTCAATGACGTCCTTTTTCAGCTGATGCCCGTATAGCAGGCATGTCGTAGCCAACGTGTTGATCACCCGAGGCCATCCCCGCGACTGCAGGGCAATCGCCTCTAACGCCGATGGAGTGAAGATCGAATGCTTCGCCCCGGCCTGTTTCATCCGA
>NZ_JPYA01000005.1 GCF_000750005.1 Geobacillus icigianus
CACTAGGAAAAATCAGCAACGTTGTCGGCAATACGTTTGCGATCTGGGTGCTTCTGTTCGGCGCGCTCGCTTTTTTCGTTCCCGGCGCGTTTACGTGGATCGCCCCGTATATTGTGCCGCTGTTAGGCATCGTGATGTTTGGGATGGGATTGACACTTTCAGCAGATGATTTCAAAGAAGTATTCAAACGTCCGCTTGATGTGTTGATCGGCGTCGTTGCCCAGTTTCTGATCATGCCCCTTGTCGCGTTTTTGCTCGCTTACTTTCTGCCGGTTTCGCGTGAAGTGGCGCTCGGCATTATTTTAGTCGGCTGCTGCCCGGGCGGAACGGCGTCCAACGTCATGACGTATTTGGCAAAAGGAGATACGGCGCTGTCGGTCGCCGTCACGTCTGTTTCGACGATTTTAGCGCCGATTTTGACGCCTTCGCTCATTTTGCTTTTCGCCGGGAAATGGCTGTCCGTATCGGCCGCGGCTTTGTTTTGGTCGATCGTCAAAGTCGTGCTCATTCCGATCGTTTTGGGCCTCATCGCCTAGGCGCTGTTCCAAAAGCAAGTCAAAGCATGCATCCCGGCGCTGCCGCTCGTTTCGGTCATCGCCATCGTGGCCATCGTCGCCGCCGTCGTCGGGCAAAACCAAGCGGCCATTGCCAAAAGCGGACTGCTCATCTTCCTTATTGTCGTGGCTCATAACGGGTTGGGCTTGTTGCTTGGGTATTGGTTTGCCAAACTGTTTCGCCTGTCACCGCCCAAACAAAAGGCGATTTCCATCGAAGTCGGCATGCAAAATTCCGGGCTTGGCGCGGCCTTGGCGACCGCCCATTTTTCGCCGCTCGCCGCCGTTCCGAGCGCCATTTTCAGCGTCTGGCACAATATTTCCGGTCCGATGGTCGCCACATACTTCCGCAAACAAGCGGATCGCCAACCACCGGATGGCAAGACGGTTTCCGCCTAACCTTCCCTCTTGCGCCTTGTCCAACGGCAGGAAACAAAAAAGCGGCCTCCCGGCAGAAACGCTCGTCTTCCGGGTGCCGCTTTTTGTTCACCGCCATGCTCAAGCGGCCAGGCGCTATTCAGACAACGCTCCATTTGCCATCGTCCCTTCAAACGGAAACACCATTCGCCCCGCCAGTTCAGGGAAATCAATGAACGGGTTGCGGTTGCCTTGGATGAAAAAAATCGCGCTGTTGCGATGATGTTCATACACCGTCGGCGGAAATTGCTCGTGCCAACGGACAAGGAGCGGAATATCGATTTTGCGCCGAAACGGCTTGGCGATCGCCTTCGGATAGCGAAGCAGAAAGTACAGCATGGCCCTTGCCGCCGTCCCTTTGCCGTACTCCGGCTCGAAATAGCCGTTATAGACAACGCCGCAACGGTTTTGCACTTGCTCGTCGGGGTCTTCCGGATTGTAAAACGGAAAATCCGCATACGGAAAATTCGACCGCATCGTGTTGCACTCCGGCTGGCAGACGAACAAATGATGCAAATCGCCTTTCATCGGTTCGCGGGCGCCAAACCACGACTGCGGCACGACATGTTCGGCATTGAATTTCCATTGCTGCTCGATCGTTTTCACCCGCTCGTGCATATCGCCGAGCCCATGCTTCATGTTTTTCAACAACTGGCGAAATTCATCATAGCGCCGTTTCATCGTTTCGACATCTTGGACGATCAACATCTTCGGGTCTTTTCGCTCGCCGGAGTACAAGCTTCGCACCGTTCCGTCCGGCTGCAAGTCGACCCATGTGTACAAATATTCGTCCTTGCTGAAAAAATACGGCAGCCGCCGCTTATGGGTGCGCGCCACCAGTTCGTGATAGCGGACAAACAACATCCATCCGTCCCCATCAAGCGGCAGATGACGATAATATCGGGCGCGCGCCCTCTCATCTTCGGCGGCCTGGTAATACGCGTCCTCCAGAGCGAGCCGCTCGTGCAACGGCTCGAGCTGCGCGACCACATCTTCCGTTTGCCATTGGCTGAGCTCGTCAAGCTGCCGTTCCGTCTCCCCCATCGCCGCTCCCCTCTCTTCCTTTTTCTTTTAGTGTATCACGAAAGGAGGAGAGGCGACAGCAGCGCTAATGCAAAAGAAATGACGTGGCGCCGAACAAAACGGCGGCGATGCCGGCGGCGATGAGCGACGGAACCAGCTTCGTGCGCGCATACTCGATCACCGGCAAATCCAAAATGGTGCACAGCGTCACGGTATTGTCGCTGAGCGGCGACGCGAACGCCCCGAACGTCCCGCTCGCAAACACCGCGCCGATGACCGGCAAAATGTTCGCTCCTGACTGGCTCGCGAGCGTTACGCCAAGCGGCATCAACATCCCCCACGTCCCCCACGACGAGCCGATGAAATAGGAAATGACGGCGCCAAGCAAAAACAAAATCGGGGCGACAAAAAACGGCGGAATCCATTCTTTAACATGGCCCGTAATGTATTGCGAAAACCCTAAATCCTCCGCCACAGCTGACAGCGCCCAAATGAGCGCCAGCATCAAAATGACAGACATAAGTTCATTGCCGCCCTTGACAAAATGAGTCAACAAATCCGTCAAGCGAAACCGCTGCCAAAGGAAGAACGCAACGGTGATCATGACCGTAAACAAAAGCGCCTCCAACATCGCCCCGAGCGCATCGCTTTGCAAAAACGCCTCCCAAAACGTTCTCGCCCCGCGGTGACCGTCCCACCAGCTTAAAAACAACGTCAAAACGAGCACGATCGAAAGGGGAACGATCAAATTCCAGGGCTTGACCGGCGTTTCTTTTTGATACGCGCGCGGGCATGTCTGCATCGCGTCTCCTTCTTCCCCTTGCGCTTCGTTGGGCGGATGGTCAGCCGGTCGCTGTTCTTCCGCCATTTCGAGCGCCAAACGCGGATCCCAACGCTCGATCGGCTTTCCCCCCCGCTCTTTGCTGATCTCCGCCTGTTTTTTGCGCGAGTAGACAAAAAAGCTGTAGTACAGCCCGACGGCGAGAATGGCATACGAGAAAAAGTTAAACGGAATGCTGCGGACGTACACGATGTACGGCTCCGCCCCGATGCCGGCCGTATCAAGCGCCTTGTCGATGACCGACACCATATAGCCGACGAACGCGGTGGCAATTGGGATGAGCGCGACAACCGGGTTGGAGGTCACCTCAATGGCAAAGCCGATTTGCTGGGACGACAGCCCAAGCCGTTTGCGCAGCGCCTTCATGATCGGCGCGACGGTGACGATGCGAAAATCAGGGTCGCTAAACGTCACCATCGTCGAGATCCACGTCAGCAGCATGGCCGCTTTGGCCGATTTCACTTTTTGGCTGACGAGATGGACGAACCCTTTGATTCCCCCGGTATATTTGATCATGCTGACAAGACCGGCAAACACGTATAAAAACATGATGATGCGAATGTTGTTCGTCTGCATCAAGTTATCGACGACGTAATGAAGCATCGTTCGCAATCCGCCGAGCAGCGACGGCGTCAATAAATAGCTTCCGACCAACAGCCCGACAAACAGACCGGGAATCACTTGCTTCGTCCAAATCGAAACGGGAATGACAACGAGAAACGGCAACAGCGCTCTCCACGACGGCTCCATACACTACCACTCCTTTCTTTCTAAAATTATGGGAATGATTTCTCGTTTCTATTCAGCCCGCCATCAATCTTTGTCGCTCGCGCCTAGATGTTAACCATATTTCGCTGCCGCTTCCCGTTCGGCTAAGGGACGGTCCTACTGCCGGCGCCAAACGTTCTGCGATGAATACAAGCTTCAGCGCAAGACGCGTTTCCCATAGCGATGAAAAAGCGGCCAAAGCTGCCCATTTAGACAGCCTTGACCGCTTCCGTTCCCGCCACAGGCGGCAACGCCATGACGTGGAGCGTCACTTCCGGCTTCGAGCCGATCCGGATGTTCACTCCCGTTTGCCCAAGCCCTTCGTTGATATAAAACGGTTTTCCTTCCCATTCATGATAACCTTTGATCATGTTCCGCTCGGTGAGCGTTTTGCTCATTTTCGCCAAATGGTACGGCTTCGGCCAATGAATTTGCCCGCCGTGGAAATGACCCGACAGCAAGTAATCAAAATGATAATCTTTCATATGCGGCACGATGTCTGGATCGTGCGTCAACACGAGGTTGATGCCGTCTTTCACGCCGGCGTATGCCTTTTTGATGTCGCTGCGCCCCGTGTAAAAATCATCGATGCCAATGATATTGACGGTTTGACCGTTGACCGTGATCGTTTTCGTCTCGTTTTGCAAGACGGTGCAGCCGTGCGCCTCAAGCGTCGCTCTCAAGCGCTCAAACGCTTCACCTTGAAGCACGTAATCATGGTTGCCAAACACCGCATACATGCCGTACGTCGGTTTCAATGCATTGAGCGCAGCCAAATACGGACCGAGCTTGGCGATGCTTTCCTCACGGTCCAAAAAGTCGCCCGTCAACGCGATCAAATCGATCGCTTCGTCTTTCAGCTTGTTGTATACATCGTCCGGGGTGATTGACAGTTTTTCAAGATGCAAATCCGACAGCTGCAAAATCCGAAGGGCTCCGTCCCCACCCTCTGGACAGCCGCCGACTTGGACTTTATGCAAAACCGCTTCATACGTGTTGCGGTGGGCTTTACGAATGATGAAAGCAAGCAATAACAAGATGGCAAGAACGCCAAAAAAGATGGTCATCGTCTTCTCTCCTCCCTCGATACCCATTATAGTGAAATGGAGGAGAGAAGAAAGAGGGAGTTAGTGGATAAGATGGCAACCGTAGAGCGAAACCAGCTTTTCTTTTGACATCACCAAATACTTCGGCGGGCGGACGCGAAAAATGAAACGTCGCGTCGTCCGCCATTCCCCTCCACGACATATTCAAGCCGGGATTCACCATTGATCAAGGAAAACAGCAGGTTTGCCCCTGCCCTCCAAGCCAACTTTTTCCACAGCCCATTGTTTTGAAAGGTAGGATTTTCACGAACGCCTCCGAAAATGGGCGTTCATTTGCCCTTTTAACATTCGCTCGCGCAGCTCTTTCGTCATCTCTTGACGAATTTCCCAAGTCGATACACCTTCCTCGCGTTGATTAGCAATTTTCATCAAATGCTCCACATCGGCGAATGAATATTTGCGAGTTCCTTTGGAACGGTCAGGGAACACCAGCTTCCGTTCCTCGTAATAACGAATTTGCCGCTGCGACAGCCCGGTCAGTTCGCTGACGACACCGATCGAAATGACTTTTTTATATTTGTAATGATCCTCTTGTGGATGAGCAGTCATCTTCCTCACCTCTATACGTTACATTTTCTAACGCAATTATACAAAAAATCATGGTATCTCGTTAACTTTTGTAAATAAAATTAACACATTTTTTAAATTTCCTGTAAATGTGCTTAACACATTCGCTGTACACTAAAGAAAAAGGTGGTATCGTAAAGGTAAAAACAGGGAGGGAGCGACATGGGGAAATGGATGCAACAGGCAGTAAAACAACAAAAACAGTTTTATATTAACCACCTGCTGCGAGTGGGTTTGACCGATGATCCAGCACAGCTCGAACACTGGACGTTAGAGGAATTGCGCCGCGAATACGAACGATTTAGACCCATTTGGACCATGAAAGGGGGCCAGTTCCATGAACGAAAAAGCGCTCGAGCTGGCGAAACGCATCATTGAGCTCGATCTGCAGCGCGACGCCATGTTTGAACAGCTGATTCAACTGGTCGGAAACCGCGCTGAGGAGCTGCTCCGCTTTTTCCAAAACCGACTGTGAACCGCCCTCCATCTACGCTTCGCTTAGAAGGCTGGTGAAAAACGGTTGTTTCTTTTGAACAATGGGGGAGCGTGTGAAAGATGCTCTAATGCAACAGGGCTTTTCTATTTGAGAAACGAGGCTGGTAAGCAGCCTGTTTCCTTAAATCACCTCCCCTTTAGAGGTGGAGGCTTCAAGCGTGTTCGCCGAACGATAAGCCACACATGAAAGAACCTTTACGTCTTTCCTTTGCTCCGAAGGCGTCCGTTCGAACAATCGATGACCACATCCGTCGGAGATCGCCAACCGACATTCCTCTCCCACCTACTCATTGAGCTTTGCCTAGCACATTCCTCGAGGTGGGAGACTTCTGTCGGAAATTACGTGAAAGTCTGTATCTAATCCATTTCCATGAAGAATTTTTGTAAACGTTCCGCAGCCATTCGATATGCCTTTTTCTTATCACGAGGACCTATTGCAATTATTTCCATTCTGATCGGTTGTCCTTCAACTGGGCGATAAATAATTCTAATATTTAGTGACTTTGACTTAATCTTTGCAAAACCATGCAAGTCCCCATGTAACGATTCAGCAACTCCATCCGGCTTAAATAAGGGGCCTTGCTTTGCCCTTCTTAAAATTTCTAATAAAACGGTTTGTCTATGTCCTTTATTAATTGCTTTAATATCTTGCTTTACATCCTCAACAAACCTCAGTTCAACGTTATATTTTTCTAAAATAAGCTCCTGCAAATCTTCAAGTGTTTTCACATCAATCTTCCTCTAATAATTTCATTAATTCGTTTACATTAATATCTGCTTCATCAAAAATATCTGATAAAGTTTGATTTACAGGTTTATTCTTACGTGCATATGCCTCTTCCATAACAATTTGATCAAGCGCTTCTTCTACAACTTCTTTTATTTGAAGCAGTTGCTTAAAATAATCTATATCGACGATTACAGCCAATGCATCTTTCTTTTTTGCATTTTGAATAACAAATACCTCATCTGAGACTCCATTTGAAAAACGATCAAGTATTTCTGATAATTTTTTTGTTCTAGAAATATCCGTAACACTTAAAACATTAGTTTTCAAAAAATTCAATGTGTTTGTATTGGCAATAGGATATTGTTCTTTTGTCAATGTATGAACCCCCACTTTCCATCCTCCTTATCTTTAGTATATGCATTATCATCTATATTATACACGTAAGTT
>NZ_JPYA01000006.1 GCF_000750005.1 Geobacillus icigianus
CCCCCTTTGATATTTACAGCTTATCGATTTCTTATTGAAATATTATTCGGAAAATCAAGAAAGGTGAGCCGTACAGTGAAATCGACAAAGATGACGTTGCATGTCAACATTTGTAGAAAATAGTCGTATTTTTTAGAATGAATTGTTTTGTAAATTCCCTCCTTTTAATTCATAATGTAGTTGCAAACGAGCATTTGAAAGTTGGTAAAATTATTACTATCCTTGGAACATCTATCATTACAGGTAATGGAGATTAGATTTACAGCCGTATATTGGAAGGGGAAGAAACAATGAAAAAACTTATGTTTGTAGTAATCACTTTCGCTTTATTTTTATTAGCTTCATGTGGTGATAGTGCAAAGAAGCCTTTACACCAAAAGGAGCCACAAACGGCTCGTTCTAATATTGTTAAAACACCTGTCCCAGAGGCACAAAAGGTGATTGAAAAATTTTATCAGGATATCAACAAACAAAAATATCAAGATGCGGCATCGCTTCTAGGCCCGCAATTGAAATTCGAAGGGCAACCAGAGTATAGTAAATACCTTAAAAATATGAAGCAGGTTACCATCACTAAGCTTGTTGATATCTCTAATGACTCAGGCCCCATTGACCCGAATTATAAACAATATTTTGCGATCAAAGTCTATTATGGGGAACTTAACATTAAGGTACAAGATCCTAATTTGGTTCCCACTTTAGGCGGGAAAAATTATCGAAGATTTATTCTCATTAAGGAAAATCGAGATAGTCCTTGGCTAATTGATACTGATGAAAATACACCTAAAAGAGAGTCTTAACAAATAAAACTTCTGAACAAAAACTGTAGATGAACATTCCTCTCACAAATATCCATCCGTTTGGGGGCATTCGCTCGTTTGGCGGATGGTGCACACACCTTCACGCAAGCGTTTCATCTGTATGACAAGACAGCGGGAAGAAGCAAGATCGACCTAGCGATCGCGAGGTTTTCCTCGCTCAAAGCAAAGTGGACTCGGCAGATGTGCGTGGTATCCATCCCAAACACTCATCGAAGCCTGCCTGAAACAAGGATTCCAGTCATCGCCATGCTCAAGACGAACTGAATTCTCTATCCGAAAGGCATCGCCGTCCAAGCGAAGGAGTTTGCCCGCTATATCGAGTCCAACGACCCCCGCCTCGTCACGGTGGGGAAGGAGCGTTACCGCGTGTATCGCTACGAGGGAGCGATCCATGGCCTCGATGACGCGGTGGTGCGGCTGGCTTGGAAGGCGGATGAACCGATGACACCGGATCATCTCCATGTCATGTCGTCTTGAGCACCGACCGGGAGCTTAGCGATGAAGAGATCTTGCCCAAACTGATAGTATATATAAATGCTGAATAATCGGCTGGATGTAAAACAAAATTTCAACTTAGTATATATTGCCACAAAAGTTTTTTAATCTTTACTTTCACGAACTCTAAAGAGGTTCCGTCATCTATTCACGGTTAGGAGGTACTTTAATATGAACATT
>NZ_JPYA01000007.1 GCF_000750005.1 Geobacillus icigianus
TTCAACTGTAAATACAGCTTGTTGTACCGTCAACATGCGATTCACCTCCTTGTCTATCAATATTCACATCATGGACAGGAAAAGCAAAAAATATTCAGCTCACTTTATGATGTGGCTGAATAGTTACGAAATTTTGAAAAATGGTGATGCCGCAGCGATCACAGTGCCAGGAAGAGCTTATTTGCAAGTCGGAAATAACGAAGTATACGAGCTGTTTCAATCCGCATGGAGCGGCGCGCCGTATGCGGAAGAGGGAGTCGAGGCCGAGGACGAAATTCATATCGTGACCGATTTAGGTCTTGTGCCGGTGTCGAATGTGGCGGCCGATCGGAAACGAAGCCGTCAAAAGCCAAAAACAGAAATTGAAATGGTAGTCGAGCAAATCATTGAAACGCAAAAACAATTCAACATTGAAAAATTGCCAAGCCCGTGGCTTCCGCCGCTTGCGCCTCGCTTGGCGCGCCCGGCGTCAGTGACAGCGGAGGCCGCCGCTTTTCCGATCGGCTTAAAAGACGAGCCCGAACTGCAAAGTCAATCCGATTATTTGTATCAATGGATCGAAGACGGAAATATCGGCATTTTCGGTTCGGCAGGATACGGGAAATCGACGACGGCGATGACGCTGCTTCTAAGCTTTGCGGCCGCATACAGCCCAGCGCAGCTTCATTATTACATTTTTGATTTCGGAAACAGCGCGTTATTGCCGCTGCGTCAGTTGCCGCATACAGCCGACTACTTCCGGTTGGACGATGAAAAGAAAATGGAAAAGTTTATCAAATTTATGAAAGAGGAAATGGAGCGGCGTAAACAGCGATTTATGGAAAAAGAAGTAAGTTCGATTAAATTATATAATGCGCTGTCGGAAGAAAAGCTCCCCGTTATTATAGTGGCGCTTGACAATTTTGATGTTGTAAAAGAGGAAATGCCTGACTTTGAAACGCAGTTGATTCAATATGCGCGAGACGGACAATCGCTCGGAATTTTCGTAATATTGACGGCGACGAGAGTGAACGGAATTCGTCCCCCGCTCACGAACAATTTAAAAACGAAAATTGTTCATTACTTTATTGACAGCTCTGAAAAATTTTCGTTGATTGGGCGAACGCCGTATGAGGTCGAGCCGATTCCGGGCAGGGCGCTCGTGAAAAAAGAGCATGCAGCCTTAACGCAAATGTATCTTCCGGCTGACGGCGAAGACGACATTGAAGTGCTCGAAAATGTCAAACGAGAAATTGAAAGATTAAAAGAAGCATATCAACACATACCGAAGCCAGAACCGATTCCAATGCTTCCGCCGCGGTTGCCTTTCGCCGTCTTTACAAACACGTATGTTAAAAACCAGGCATCAGGACTCATTCATATCGGACTTGATGAGCAGACGGTCCGACCAGTGGCGATCAACATCCGGACTGATCCGCACTGCTTGATTGTCGGACAATCAAGAAAAGGAAAAACAAACGTTGTAAAGGTCATTTTAGAGGCTTTGCTTGTCCAAGAGCCGGAAAGCATCGGCTTGTTGGATGGAATTGATCGGGGACTCGCTGCCTACGCGAACCGGGACGGCGTCACCTATATGGAAGCAAAAGAGAAACTAACGCAGTGGCTGAACGAAGCGAATGCTGTGCTGCAAAAACGGGAGAGTGCGTATATTAAAGCGGTAAACGAAGGCCGTACGGCAGCACACGCATGGCCGCCGATTGCCTTGATCGCCGACAGTCTCTTGCGCCTTCAACAAGAGACCGACAGCATCATGCAAAGCCGGATTGCCAACATGATGAAACAGTACAGTCATCTTGGATTTCATGTTTTTGTTGCCGGAAACGCCGGTGAGTTTGTAAAGGGTTTTGATGCCTTGACAGGGGAGCTGAAGCAAATTCGCCAAGCTATTCTCGTAACAAAAAAATCTGAGCAAAGCTTGTTTGCATTGCCTTTTACAAGAAACGAACAAGAAATTGAACCGGGATTTGGCTATTTTGTCGTCGGCGGAAAAGACCAAAAGATCCAAATCCCAAAAGTCGAATAAGGGGATCAGGTGAGAACGGACATGAATGGAAAGTGGAAAACCGCGAAATTGATCGGATTGATCATCTTCATAATCAGCCTTCCCGTGCTGTTCTTTATTTTCATTGGCCAAAACCCATTGAAAACAACAGAAAAGGCGACCAATCACATTGCGGTCGTGAACGAAGATATCGGGGCGGAATACGATCGAAAAACGTATTCTTTCGGCAAGGAGATCGTTCCCGCCCTTGCCGACCGTTCGAGCTATCGCTGGTCGGTGGTGAGCCGCAGCCAAGCGGAGAATGGGCTGAAAAACAACGAATACGACGCAGTCGTGTATGTGCCTTCTGATTTTTCTCAAAACATTTTATCGTTTACTGACAAGCAGCCGTTAAAAGCAACCGTGCAGTATAAAATTCAGCCGAATTTGGATGCGAAAAACAGAGAGCGGGTGCAAAGAGAACTCGAAGCAGCCAAAACCATGATGAACCAGAAAATGTCGACCCTTTATTGGAGCTACGTAGCGCAAGAGATAGGGGCGATTCGGAAGAAATTCAACGACATCTTAGAAAAGGAAATCGCGTTCCAGAAGACAATGTACGCTTTTTATACCCCTGGCTCAGCCAAACTTGCTGAAGAGATCAAAAGACAAAAAGGGATGTTACAGCAACTGCTCGAGGTATCGAACAACGCCAAAGATTCTTCAGCTGGCACTTTGCAAGGGTTGGAGGAGGCGGAAGCGGAAGTCGCCGCTTTTATTGACAGTGTTCGTCAATATAAGGAATATCAGCAGCGGCAAAGTGTGCTTCTGCAAGAGGGAATTGATGAATACAAAAAAACGTTTAACGAACGAATAGCTACAATGCTCGGGCAGCCATGGAAAGTGAAGCCGGATTTTCAATATCAAGGGCAAAATTTGCTCGAATCAATCACAACTTTGCGAGACACGGTAGCCAAAAGCCACACATCACTACTGAACTTCAATGAACAACTGAAACAATCAACAGCTTATGAACAATTCCAGCAGTTGCTGGCATGGCAAAAAGACTTCGTTCGTCAGTATCAAAAAGAGGTCAACAATCGGACGCTTGATCAATTGCAGCAACAGCTCATTGCGCTTCGGCAAAAGCTACAATCGCCTTCTTCGGAACAAGCAGGCGCAAAGCACCCGGCACCAATTGAAGCGCCGCCACCAGTCGATGCGAAGCTATTGGAAGCGTTGCAGCAACAATTTGCAACCTTGAAAACACAATGGCAAGCGGCAAAACCGCAGAGTCCGCAAGAAATATGGAATAATATAGAAGGTTCGATCAGCCACCTTGAAGCGGAAATACAAAAAGCGGAACAAACGTGGCAACAACAACTCGCTTTGCAGCAGCAATGGCAGCAAAAATACGAGCAACTCGCCAAGCAGCTGAACGAGCCATCAACCGAAGGCGAAGTCAACTCCATAGACGATATAGTGCAGCAAATCAAGGAGAAGGAACAGACGGTTCTTGCGTCGCCGGCGTTGCCGGAAAGCCGTAAACAAGTATTGGCTTCGCATTTTGCAGCGTTGATTCAAACTCGAAATGTAGCGGATCTTCTAGACTACTTTGCATGGTTGTCGATGTTTGATGAAGCCGTGCAACAAACTACCCACTTTGACGAAGAATTGGTCGATCAGCTCTTGATGAATTGGAATCAAAGAGATGCCATTTTCCAAATGCTATCAGATGTGCAGAGCGAAGCGCCTTATTTTTACGAGCTGCAACAACACTTAGCGTCTTCATTAAAAGAGGCGGAAGCAGCTGAAGAGAGGACGGAATCCTTTATAGAGACAACGCTTGGATATATACAAGCATACGATGAGAACGTACAAAACATGCAAGAGATGATCATAGGTCAGCTGCAGGAACTCAGTGATGTGATGAGCGAAGTGACAACGCAACTACAAGAGGCGGTAAACGAGGGAGAACAAGCTGAATTGGTTTGGCGAGGAAGCGACGGAGAATTTGTCATCACGATGCAGCAAAACACGATGCAAGATGTGCGCCAAATTTCTAACCTTATTGCCTCAATTGCGGAAGGTCAAGACCGCATTGCCGATTATACGAATGAACTGCATCAAAAAGTAGGGTCGGTTCAGGCGAAAGCGGACGAATTAAACGGCAAATGGACGGCCAATGTGAATACGACAAAGCAAATTCGAAACGACGTCTATCGCCTTTTAAACAACACGATGGTTGACCAGCAGGCGAACGGCTATGTTTATGATTATTTAACAAACCCTGTGCAAATAAGCGGCGATTTGCCGGAGGAACAAGCGACGTACACACCGCCGGTCGTAGTATTGATCATCGTCTTGCTATGTGGCATGCTCATCGGCTTCTTCCTTCATTATTATTCTAATAGTCCTTTTATGTTGCAGCTTGCTCTATTGCTCATGATGAATGTAGTAGTGGGGTTAATCATCAATATCTATAGCCTGAAAATTTATCCAATGCAAGAGGTTCGAGCCATCAAGTGGAGTGTGCTGACGATCGTTTTGTTATTCTTCTGTTCTGCAATCGTTCGATTGGCATTTTGGATCGGACCGTTTACCGGTTGGATCCTTGGAGTTGGGCTTGTGCTTTTCTTCATTACCCCATTGCTCGATTTAGTGCTGCCCAACTTTCATTTCGAGCATCCGATTGCGAAAACGTATATATCGATTCAATACGGCGACCAACAAAGTTTTTATTCAGCCGTGATACCGATCGGAGTCGTTTCATTATTGATGGCGGCCATTCCGTTTTTGAAACATCGCCTCATCCAACCAAAGGAGGCGGAGACACATGAAGGGTAGGGGGGGATGGCTCCCTTTCCTTCTTATCCTATTGTTTTTAGTGACAGAGGGAAAGGGCGTGGAAGCGGAGGAATGGCCGGCGGTGGAACCGAACCGATATGAGAAGCAACAAATTGAATTGCGTACGGACTATATTCGCGAGCAGTCGCTTTTAAACGAGAAAAAAGAGCTGCCGAAAGAACAGTTGCCGTTGACATTTCAGCGACCGGCGCCTTCCGCTTTTGAGCGGACAAAAGCGCAGTTGTTTTTATCGCCGGAATGGGAAACGAATACGATCGCGACGAAAGCAGAAAAGCTAAAGCTGTTTTCGTCAGCGAAGGAGCTGACCTCCTCGTCTCGACCCGCATTGAATGAGGAGGAAGCGGCGGATTCATCGAGTTTGCTCTGGCTGTTTGGAGTTCTCGTTTTCGGGCTGATTACGGCGATTTTTGTGATTATCGTTCCACGGATGAAACAATTTGTCCGCTAACCCTTAAGTATATTTAAAGAAAGGGTTCAATGGAGGGACGATGTAAAGTTTTTATTTGAAACAGCAGGAACGGCTAGTATGAGCTATTATTTCGCCATTTTAACGGGGGGGGAATCCAAGTGTCATCGATGGTAGAGTCGATTGAAAAGGAAATGAAGCGGAGGGCTTACGAAGCAGCGATGGCCATTTTGCAATCTTACCAAGGGCAAGTGCATGAAGCGATGGAAGAATTTCAAGGTGGCATTCGCGGCTTTTATCGCGCCAACGATGAATCTATTCCGTACTGGCAAGGGGAGGCGCGGGAAGCGTATGAGTGGGTCTATGCCGATTTAAAGCAAATCGAGGCGCGGATTGAGGCGACGGCGGATGAATTGATCGATGAAATCAGCAGGGAAATCGCCCGTCTTCGTCGAATGATAGAGGAGTTGTAATCACATGATTCGGTTGAAACCGGATGAGTTGGAAACGGTCGCCGGACATATTCCCGAAGCGGAAGATGCGTGCCAACGGGCACGGACGACGTTATCGTGGGAGCTCTCCTCCCTTGTGATGAATCTCCCGGGCGTCAGCACACCCGCGATCGAAGAGCTGAGGGATGAACTCGTTCATTGGCTGAAGCGTTATGAAGACAAACTGAACGAAGCCGAAGAACTTCTGTATCGCACCGCCGCCGCGATGCGCCAAGCGGACCAAACGCTCGCCGACAATATGAAGGAATTGGGGTTGGAGTTTCTCGGATGGTACGACGTGCAACGACTATTCGGCGAGTACGATCCGGTCACTGGGGAGCGCCTGTCGATCGGGGATCGGCTGCTGGCGGGCGGGATGTTGCTGTTATCGATTGTACCTCCGGCTAAAGGAGCCGGCGTCGCCGGAAAAGCGGCGATCAAGGGGGCGAAGGCGCTCGACACCGCTTCCACCTTGTCGAAAGTGAAACATGTCGTGCGCGATGATAAAATGAAAGCGATCGGCGACATCGCCTTTCGCCAAACCGTCCGCTCCCCTCTTGCCGAAACAGCCCGATTGTTCAAGAAGCAATGGGACGAATTAGTAGAAAGCGTCGCCTCCGTTTCATGGCAGCCGGCGTATGCGGGGGTGGGCCCAGCGCCGCGGGTGTGGATGAGTGGGGCGAGGAATGAAGTTAAAGATGCCACTTTTCATATGATAAAGAAAGCTGAAGGAGAGGTGGTTGGGAAAGGTACAGGTGAAACTGTTACTAAGGATACGTATAAACCTGTTAGTCTTAATCAACTTCGTCTTAAAAATGGAATGAAGATGAAAATTAATGATGCTCTTGAAGCAGCAGAAAAGTTTTTAGGACCGGGGTATAAGGATATGGGGAATGGACGCTTCGTATCCACGGACGGAACACGAGTTGTAAGAATGGGAGATGGTGATATACTGGGTAAACATGGGGGAGGACCACACATGAATTTTGAAACTCTAGTTCCTAACCCTAGTAAGCCTGGTAAAATGAAAGTAGACCAAAATCTTCACATTTATTTGGAGGAGTAAAATGGATATTCAGATTAAAATTCCAAAGTATAGGAATGATTCAGGCTTCCAATTCGTATGGGAGGATAATTTCATAATTGAGACTGAAATAAATGGAAACACAATCATAATACGAGCTAATAAAGATGGTTTGATATCCATGGCTAAACATTTACTTACACTAGCACAAAATGAAGTACCGACAGGTACCCATATCCATTATGATGAATTGAACTCTTTAGAAGAGGGATCTTGCGAAATCGTAATTCAAAAAATATAGGTAATAACTCGTGGTGCTAGTTGAACCCTAGCGCTCAACTAGCCCGAGTATTACAAGCGAATACACCAACAAAATGACATCGAGTGCCACTTCAAACCCCGCAATCGAGTGAGCACGAATGTCTGTCATACGATACCGGTCAACGAGGACGGAAAACAACGTTTCTATGAATTTCCATTTTTGCTTGATCCACTTCTCCCATGCTTCGGATGGACGATGTTTCTGATTTTTGCGAGAGGGAGTCCAAAAAGCGATTTGGTAATTTCCATACAGCTTTTTTTGCCATTCGCTACTGATGAATCCTTTGTCACCCAGGTTATAGGAGGGTTCAATGAAGGGACGATGTAAAGTTTTTATTTGAAACAGTCGGAATAGATTGATATTAGCCATTATTTCGCCGTTTTAACGGGGGAGGGAATCCAAGTGTCATCGATGGTAGAGTCGATTGAAAAGGAAATGAAGCGGAGGGCTTACGAAGCAGCGATGGCCATTTTGCAATCTTACCAAGGGCAAGTGCATGAAGCGATGGAAGAATTTCAAGGTGGCATTCGCGGCTTTTATCGCGCCAACGATGAATCTATTCCGTACTGGCAAGGGGAGGCGCGGGAAGCGTATGAGTGGATTTATGCTGATTTAAAGCAACTCGAGACACGAATTGGGACGACGGCGGATGAATTGATCGATGAAATCAGCAGGGAAATCGCCCGTCTTCGTCGAATGATAGAGGAGTTGTGATCCACTATGATTCGATTGAAGCCTGATGAGTTGGAAACGGTCGCGAAGCACATTCCCGATGCCGAAGATGCGTGCCAGCGGGCGCGGACGACGCTGTCATGGGAGCCCTCTTCCCTTGCGATGGACCTCCCCGGCGTCAGCACGCCCGCGATTGAAGCGCTGCGGGACGAACTGATTCATTGGTTGCGGCGTTATGAAGAAAAGCTCAACGAAGCGGAAGAACTGCTCTATCGAACGGCGGCGGCAATGCGCCAAGCGGACGAGACGCTCGCCGATAACATGAAGGAATTCGGCTTGGAGCTTCTCGGCTGGTATGACGTGCAGCGCGTATTTGGCGAGTACGACCCGATCACCGGGGAGCGCCTGTCGATCGGGGACCGGCTGCTGGCGGGCGGGATGTTGCTGTTATCGATTGTTCCTCCGGCTAAAAGTGCCGGCGTCGCCGGAAAAGCGGCGATCAAGGGGGCGAAGGCGCTCGACACCGCTTCCACCTTGTCGAAAGTGAAACATGTCGTGCGCGATGATAAAATGAAAGCGATCGGCGACATCGCCTTTCGCCAAACCGTCCGCTCCCCTCTTGCCGAAACAGCCCGATTGTTCAAGAAGCAATGGGACGAATTAGTAGAAAGCGTCGCCTCCGTTTCATGGCAGCCGGCGTATGCGGGAGTGGGCCCGTCGCCTCGGGTGTGGATGAGTGAGGCGAAAGATGCGTCCCTCAACATGATCAAGAAAGTTGAGGGGGAAGTGGTTGAGAAGGGGATAGGGAAGCTTGATTCCGTTCCATCAGTAAAAAATGGAGAGTTTAATAAATGGTTCAATTCACTGACTCCTGATGAGTTGGATGAAGTATGGTCTGACCCTAAATTGAGGAAGGCTATTGAAAGTAGACTTAGACATCCAGGAGGATTCCATGAGTGGCATTTAGTATCTCGAGCTCCTATTTTTAAACGCTGGGGAATTACAGCAGAACAAATCAAGGAGCTAAGAACTGCCATAGAAGATGTAAAATTTGTTAATCCAAAAGGAATCCATGGGGGAAAAGGTTCCACCAAAGCTCATAATGAATTATTAGAGATAATTGACACTTCACTAGATTATGCCACTTTTAAGAGGAGACTTCAAAATTGGGCTCATTATAGACTTGAAGGCGGTGTAGACGCGTTACCCGAAGGATTAAGACCATAAATGAAGGGGGAAAATGTTTATGGAAAGTAAAGGTTTTGTATCGCTATGGGTCGGTCATTTTAAATCCGCTAAGGAATTTCAAGAATATTTACTAGTTAAA
>NZ_JPYA01000008.1 GCF_000750005.1 Geobacillus icigianus
AATAAAATCAACAATTTTTTGTTCTGCCACCTAAAGTTTCATATTTTCATCATTGATCCTATATAAATCCGACTGGAAGGTTTAACTTATAGGGGACAAAAAACAGACTCTCTGTTTTTTCGTTTCTTTCATTTTTTCCTATTTCAAAATGGAAAACCGCCCCCGTTACTCGGAAGGCGGTTCGTTCGTGCGGACGATGCGCATCGGGCAGCCGGCGACCATGGCTCCGGGCGGGACGTCTTGATGGACGATGGTGCCGGCGGCGACGACGGCGCGGTCGCCGATCACGACGCCGGGCAAAATGGTCGAATTGGCGCCGATCATCACCTCATCGCCGATCACCACATCGCCGAGGCGATATTCGTCCACTAAATATTCGTGGGCAAGAATCGTCGTGTTGTAGCCGATGACGCAGTTGCGGCCGATGCGGATTTTTTCCGGGAAGAGAATATCCGGCATGACCATAAAGGCAAGCGCCGTTTGCTCGCCGATCTTCATGCCGAGAAACGTACGGTACAGCCAGTTTTTCAGCGGCAAAAACGGCGTGTAGCGCCCGATTTGGATCACGATCACGTTTTTCAGCACTTTCCAAAACGAGACAGTGCGGTACAATTGCCAGAGCGAGTTCGCCCCGCAGACGGGGTATTTGGTCGTTCGTCTCACCGGGAGGACGCTTCCTCCTTCCGTTCGTTGATGCCGACAATGGCCAGCAAATCGCTCATTTTTTCCAACATATAGTCCGGTTCATATTGTTCCAAATACCTGCGCCCTTTAATCGCCCAAGCGACGCCGGCCGTTTTGACACCGGCGTTTTTGCCGGCCAAAATGTCGTGGTAGTTGTCGCCGACCATCAGCGCTTCGTCCGGTTTCGACTGAAGCGCCTCAAGCGCCTTATGAATCGGTTCGGGGTCCGGCTTAGGGCGGCTGACGTCATCAAGACCAATGACGCATGAGAAAAACGGCTCAAGCCGCGTTTTTCGCAAGCCCATGAGCGCCGTGTCATGCATTTTCGTCGTTACGACGCCAAGGCGAAATCCATGGCGGTGCAGCGTTTCGATCGTCTCATACACCGTGTCAAACTCACGGATCAATTCGTCATGGCGAGCGTGGTTGAACGTGCGATACGTCTTCACCATCTCCTCAACCCGCTCCGGATCGAGCGAGCTGAACGTCTCATACAGCGACGGGCCGATGAACGGCAAGACGTCCTCACGCCCGTAGCGGCCCGGATAATATTTCTCCAGCGTATGCAAAAACGACTGGATGATCAGCTCATTCGTATCAATCAACGTTCCGTCAAGGTCAAATAAAATCGTGCGAATCGTCATGATGCGGCTTCCTTTCTCATCGGGTGTTCAAAACGGCGCCAAAGGAATGCGACCGCCATCGTCAACAGCACGGCCGTAACGAGGCGAATGACCAACAACGGCCAGACCGGGATGCCAAGTGGAACGAAAATGAGCGTGTCCTCGACAACGGCATGGCAAGAAACGAGAAAAATAAACGCCAACGTCAAATCGCGCTTCGAGACGCCGTCTTCTTTCGCCGCCTGAATCATCACCCCCGCCCCATACGCGAGGCCGAACACAAAGCCGGCCGCGAGCGTGAGCGACGTGTTCGTGCTCATGCCGAGCATCTTGGTCACCGGCGCCATCCAGCGCGAAAACGTCTCAATCCAGTGGCGTTCTTTCAACACTTGAATGATCGTCATTAGCGGAATAACAATCGCGACCAGCTGCACGATGCCGGTGGCCGCTTTTTTCAGCGCCGCCAACGCGATCGCCCCCCAGCCGACCGGCGGTGCAGCCTCATGTGTTATAAAGCCGTATTGGGCGGCCTCATGCCCCCCGTCCCATAAATGAGCGATCAGCAACCCGGATACAACGGCCAAGCCAATGCGCACGGCGAGCATGAGCCAAACGCTCATTCCCGTGCGCGAGGCGACGGAAGACTCGACGATCAAGTTATGGGAAAAAGAAAGCATGATCGCCAAAATCAATACTTCTTTCACCGTAAACTCAATCGTCAGCATCGCCCCGATCGCCGCGTACAACCCGAGCAGATTGCCGAGCACCAGCGGCACGGCCGCATCGCCGGATAAGCCAACCCACTTCATCAGGGGAGTGACAAAGTCGATCAGCCATGAAAATAAAGGCGTCGGCTGCAATAACGCCAAAACGAGCGTCACCGGAAAAATGATTTTGCCGAGCGCCCATGACGTCTTCAACCCGGCGATGACGCCGCGCTGCAATGTTCCGATCATATCTCCTCTCTCCTTCGCTTGTCTTCATGCCGCCGTGCGGCCTTTTCGCCGCCCCTTTCCCTAGTCACCCGTCAACGGACTAGGGCGGTTACTCGTCTTGATATCTTGCTTCGGCCCATCCTTTCGCCCGGCGCACGATCCACAGCGCGATCGACAGCACGATCAACGTCACGGATACGACTTGGGCCGCGCGCAGACTGCCGGCCAGCATCAAGCTGTCGGTGCGCATCCCTTCAATCCAGAAGCGGCCCACCGAATACCAAATCAAATAGGACAAAAACAGCTCGCCGCGCCGCAAATTGACGCGCCGCAGCCAAAGAAGCACAAAAAAGCCGGCGAGGTTCCAAAGCGACTCATACAAAAAAGTCGGATGCCAATAACGGCCGTCAATATACATTTGATTGATGATCCAATCGGGCAAATGTAAGTTTTCCAAAAACGCGCGCGACACCGGACCGCCGTGCGCCTCCTGATTCATAAAGTTGCCCCAGCGCCCGATCGCCTGCCCTAAAATGATGCTCGGGGCGGCAATATCAGCAAGCTTCCAAAACGACAGCCCGCGCACGCGGGCGAACACCGCGCCGGTCGCCACGGCCCCGATCAACCCTCCGTGAATGGCAAGGCCTCCTTCCCAGATTTTCGGAATCTCAGAAAGATGCTTTGAATAATAGTTCCATTCAAACAGCACGTAGTACGTCCGCGCGCAGACAATGGCGATCGGCACAGCAAACAGCACCAAATCGACAAACGTCTCTTTCGGCAAGCCGCGCCGCACCCCTTCGCGCGTCGCGAGCCACAGCCCGATCAAAACGCCGGTGCCGATAATGACGCCATACCAATATATTGTAATTGGACCAAGGTGCAAAAACACGCGGTCAAGCGGCTGAATCGCAGACTCCATCTTTCCACCTCCTATGGTGCGTATCAGGCAAGGACGAATGCCGCGCTCAAGATGCCTCCAATGCACACGAAGACGGCTTAAATCACGGGGAACGCCGTTGTCTCCCGCCACCGTCCCCGTTCGCGGTCCACCGTTACTCGTAATCGGGCGCTCCATCCTCGATGGCATCGCTCAAGCGCGCCGAAAACTCCTCAGCGGCGTTGACGCCCATGCGTTTTAACCGGAAGTTCATCGCCGCCACTTCCACAATGACGGCTAAGTTGCGGCCGGGGCGGACCGGAATGGTCAGTTTCGGCAGTTCGGTATCCAATATTTTTACTTTTTCTTCCTCGAGCCCGAGCCGGTCGTACTGCTTTTCCGGATCCCACAGCTCCAAATCGATGACGAGCGAGATGCGCTTATGCGTCCGCACCGCTCCTGCGCCGAACAGCGTCATCATATTGATGATGCCAAGCCCGCGAATTTCCAGCAAATGCTCGATCAATTCGGGCGCGCTGCCGACCAACGTGTCCTCGTCTTCTTGGCGGATTTCCACGCAATCGTCGGCGACCAAGCGGTGGCCGCGCTTCACGAGCTCCAGCGCCGTCTCGCTCTTGCCGACGCCGCTTTTGCCGGTGATCAATACACCGACCCCATACACATCGACCAGCACTCCATGCACCGCGGTCGTAGGGGCGAGCTTGCTTTCCAAATAGTTTGTCAATCGGCTTGAGAGCCGGGTCGTTTTCATCGTTGAACGCATCACCGGCACCGACTGGCGCTCGGACGCTTCGATCAGTTCGGGCGGCACTTCAAGCCCGCGCGAAACGACGATCCCCGGCGTAATGTCGGTGCAAAGCCGCTCCATCCGCGACCGTTTTTCTTCCGGCGTCAACGTTTCGTAAAACGACAGCTCGGTCCGCCCAAGCAGCTGCAAGCGCTCGGCCGGATAATAAGCGAAATAGCCGGCCATCTCAATGCCCGGCCGCGACAAGTCGCTCGTCGTAATCGGGCGGTAAATGCCCTCAGCGCCGCTGACGAGCTCGAGCTGGAACTGTTCGATGATGTCTTTCGTCCGCACTTTTGGCATACTCGGCCTTTCTCCCCTTTCCTCATCTTTTTCCATTGTAGCACGTTTCGTTTCGTCATTGAATGGAAAACAACGGCGAAAACAAAATCGGGACGGCTTCCCCGTCCCGATTCAGCCCCCGTCGAACCGAAACGATGCGCAACGCACCGTCTAAGCGCCGCTCCGTTCCGCGTCTCGATCGATTCACGCCGCCGCAGAAAACGACGGCGCCCCTTTCATCGATCGCGCTTCCGTTACGAGCGGTCGCGCAGCGGCTCAATAATCGCCTTTTGCACAAGCAAATGGAAAAACGACAACACGATCGACGCGAGCAGCGCGGTGCCAAAACCGCCGATTTGAAACGCATCTCCCATCAACCCGGCCGTCATCATAAGCGTGATGGCGTTGATCACAAACAAAAACAAACCGAGCGTTAACACCGTTACCGGCAGCGTCAATAAAATGAGGACTGGGCGGACGACGGCGTTAAGCACCGCCAAAATGAGGCTGGCCACAAACGCCGCCCCCACCCCGCTGAAATGAATGTCATCAAAATAACCGTCAATCGCCATTAACAACACCGTATTTACGACAACTCCGATCAACCAATTGAGCATGGCCTCACCATCTTTTCTGTAATCTTCCGCGTTGAAACGCCATCATCCGCCTATGTCGCCTTGAACCGACAGCCATCATCATTTCTATTTTATCACTTGAATCCCTTTAATGACATTCCAAATCACAACCACAAGGTTCACCCCTCCGGCCACAAGAAAGCCAAGCCACACGACCCCACTGCCAAACAAGAACGACCCCTCGTTCCAATGGCCAAACAAGAGCGGCGAGGCGGCGAAGGAGATGAACAAGACAATGGTGGCGGCCGGAATCAAATGCGACACGAGCGACCGCTTCGCATGGCGTTTCACTTCCATATCCTCAACGACGAAATAAACGACGATCGGCAAAAGCAATGGCGCGAAAAAGACGCTAAAATAACAAAGCGCTGATACCATTTTATTCGTTGACATTGACAATCCCCTTTCCCACGTGTTCGTTTTGTATATACGATCATCATCAGGGGAAGTTTCCCGCCGTTGAAAAAAAAAGACGGCGCAGCCACTCCCTCCATCGCGGGTTGAAAAAAGCGGCAAAAGCGTTACGCCTTTGCCGCCTCATACCGCGCCTGCATGCGCGCCCGGTCGCGTTCCAAAATCGGTTTCAAATAGCGGCCAGTGTAGGAAGCTTCGACCTCGGCCACGTGTTCCGGCGTGCCGGCCGCGACAATTTGCCCGCCGCGGTCGCCACCTTCCGGACCTAGGTCAATGATGTAATCGGCCGTTTTAATGACGTCCAAGTTATGTTCGATGACGAGCACCGTATCGCCGTTGTCCACGAGCCGGTGAAGCACATCAAGCAGCCGGGCGATGTCGTCGACGTGCAGCCCGGTCGTCGGCTCGTCCAAAATGTAGAGCGTCCGACCGTTCGAGCGCCGGTGCAGCTCGGCAGCGAGCTTGACGCGCTGCGCCTCGCCGCCGGAGAGCGTCGTCGCCGGCTGGCCAAGCTTCATATAGCCGAGGCCGACATCGTACAGCGTCGCGAGCTTGCGTTTGATTTTCGGGATTGAAGCGAAAAAGTCCAGCGCATCTTCGACCGTCATGTCCAGCACGTCGGCGATGTTTTTTCCTTTGTACGTCACCTCAAGCGTTTCGCGGTTGTACCGTTTGCCGTGGCATACTTCGCACGGGACGTACACGTCCGGCAAAAAGTGCATTTCAATTTTGATGATCCCATCGCCATGGCACGCCTCGCAGCGCCCGCCTTTGACGTTGAAGCTGAAGCGCCCTTTTTTGTAGCCGCGCACTTTCGCTTCGTTCGTGGCGGCAAACACGTCGCGGATGTCATCAAACACCCCGGTGTACGTGGCCGGATTCGACCGCGGGGTGCGTCCGATCGGCGATTGGTCGATGTCAATCACTTTGTCGAGATGCTCAAGCCCGCGGATGCCGCGATGTTCCCCCGGTTTCGCTTTCGCCCGGTGCAGCTTTTGCGCCAGCGCCTTATAAAGCACTTCGTTCACAAGCGTGCTTTTGCCCGAGCCCGACACCCCGGTGACGGCGACGAACGTGCCGAGCGGGATGCTCACCGAGACGTTTTTCAAGTTGTGCTCGCGGGCGCCGATCACCTCGAGCCACCGTCCGTCCGGCTGGCGCCGTTCGGCCGGAAGCGGGATGAATTTTTTCCCCGATAAATATTGGCCGGTGAGTGAGTTCGGATCGTTCATCACCTCTTCCGGCGTGCCGGCCGCGACGACCTCGCCGCCGTGGATGCCCGCCCCCGGACCGATGTCAATCAAATAGTCGGCCGCGAGCATCGTATCTTCGTCATGTTCGACGACAATGAGCGTATTGCCGAGGTCGCGCATGTTTTGTAACGTCGCGATCAGCCGGTCGTTGTCGCGCTGATGCAGGCCGATCGACGGCTCGTCGAGCACGTACAAGACGCCGGTCAGCCGCGAGCCGATTTGCGTCGCCAAGCGGATGCGCTGCGCCTCGCCGCCGGAAAGCGTGCCCGCCGAGCGGCTGAGCGTCAAATAGTCGAGGCCGACGTTTTGCAAAAAGCCGAGCCGGTCGCGAATTTCACGCAAAATGAGGCGGGCGATTTGCGCTTCTTTTTCCGTCAACTCGAGACCGTCAAAAAAGGCGAGCGCTTCGGTCACCGACATGGCGGTGACTTCGCCGATATGCTTGCCGCTGACCAAGACGGCGAGGCTTTCTTTTTTCAGCCGGTAGCCTTGGCACGTCGGGCACGGCTGTTCGGCCATATACTTTTCCATCTGCTCGCGGATGTAATCGGAGCTTGTCTCGCGGTAGCGGCGCTCGATGTTGCGCAAAACCCCTTCAAACTCGATGTACTGTTCACGCACTTGGCCGAAATCGTTCGTATAGCGAAAATGAATGACTTCCCCGCCGCTGCCGTGCAAAATTTTATCGAGCTGCTCTTTTGGCAAATCTTTCACCGGCACGTCCATCGGGATGCCGTAATGGCGGCACACGGCTTCGAGCAGCTGCGGGTAATATTGCGAGCTTTGCGGCTCCCACGGAGCGATGGCGTGCTCCTTCAATGTCAATTCATCGTTCGGGATGACAAGGTCGGGATCGACTTCGAGCTTCGCCCCGAGCCCGTCGCAATCCGGGCAGGCGCCAAACGGGCTGTTGAACGAGAACAAGCGCGGCTCAAGCTCCCCGATCGAAAAGCCGCAATACGGGCAAGCGTGCTTTTCGCTGAACAAGAGCTCTCCTTCGCCGATCACATCGACGATGACTTTGCCGTCGGCGAGCTTCAAGGCTGTCTCCAACGAGTCAGCGAGCCTTGCCGCGATGCCGTCTTTCATCACAATCCGGTCGACGACGACCTCAATCGAATGCTTTTTGTTTTTTTCCAGTTCGATGTCTTCCGTTAACTCGCGCATCTCGCCGTCAATGCGGACGCGCACATACCCTTGCTTGCGAATATCCTCCAATGTCTTGGCGTGCGTCCCTTTTCGCCCCGAGACGATCGGCGCCAAAATTTGCATTTTCGTCCGCTCCGGGTACGCGAGCAGCCGGTCGACCATTTGCTCGATCGTCTGCGATTGAATTTCGATGCCATGCGTCGGGCAGAACGGCCGGCCGATACGGGCGAACAACAGCCGCAAGTAGTCGTAAATTTCCGTCACCGTGCCGACCGTGGAACGCGGGTTGCGGCTTGTCGTCTTTTGGTCGATCGAAATGGCCGGCGACAATCCTTCGATCGCATCGACATCCGGCTTGTCCATCTGCCCTAAAAACTGGCGGGCGTACGCCGACAACGATTCGACGTAGCGCCGCTGCCCTTCCGCGTAAATCGTATCAAACGCCAGCGACGACTTTCCCGAACCCGACAGCCCGGTCAACACAACAAGCTTGCCGCGCGGGATTTCGACGTCAATGTTTTTTAAGTTATGGGCGCGCGCCCCTTTGATGATAATTTTCTCCATTCCCGTCACCCTTCCGCTTTCAACTCGAAAATGGCATCACGCAGCTGGGCGGCCCGCTCGAAGTCGAGCGCTTTGGCCGCTGCTTTCATTTCCGCCTCGAGCGTTCGAATCAGCTCTTCCCGCTCCTGCTTCGTCATCTTGGCCGGCGCCTTCGCCTCGTACGTCTCCGTCTCTTCCGCCGCATACGTCGCGCGGATGACGTCGCGAATCTCCTTTTTCACCGTGCGCGGCACGATGCCGTGCTCTTGGTTGTACGCTTCCTGAATCGTCCGGCGCCGCTTCGTTTCTTGAATGGCGATTTCCATCGATTTCGTCACTGTATCGGCGTACATGATCACATGGCCGTTCGCGTTGCGCGCCGCGCGGCCGATCGTCTGGATGAGCGAACGCTCCGAGCGCAAAAACCCTTCTTTGTCGGCGTCCAAAATGGCGACAAGCGACACTTCCGGAATGTCCAATCCTTCCCGCAGCAAGTTGATGCCAACAAGCACATCGTATTTGCCGAGCCGCAAGTCGCGGATGATTTCAATGCGCTCCAGCGTTTTGATTTCCGAATGCAAGTAAGCGACTTTGATGCCGGCTTCTTTCAAATAATCGGTCAAGTCTTCGGCCATTTTTTTCGTCAACGTTGTGACCAACGTCCGCTCGTTCCGCTCGACCCGCTCGCGAATTTCGCCGATCAAATCGTCGATTTGCCCGTTCGTCGGACGGACGTCGATCGTCGGATCCAACAGCCCGGTCGGGCGGATGATTTGTTCGACAACGCCCGGGCTATGTTCGAG
Organism: Geobacillus icigianus; assembly: GCF_000750005.1. Lineage (GTDB taxonomy): Bacteria > Bacillota > Bacilli > Bacillales > Anoxybacillaceae > Geobacillus > Geobacillus icigianus. Next base: position 9,010 of record NZ_JPYA01000008.1, read on the forward strand.
CTCATACGGCCCCGGCGTCGCGGAGACGTAAATAATTTGATTGATTTTTTGCTCGAACTCTTCAAACGTGAGCGGCCGGTTGTCAAGCGCCGACGGCAGACGAAAGCCGTGGTCGACGAGCACTTGCTTGCGCGCCCGGTCGCCGTTGTACATGCCGCGCAGCTGCGGCAAGGTGACGTGCGACTCATCAATGATGATCAAAAAATCGTCCGGAAAATAGTCAAGCAAGGTGTACGGCGTCGAGCCCGGCGGCCGCAGCGCCAAATGGCGCGAGTAGTTTTCGATGCCGGAACAAAAGCCCATCTCGCGCATCATTTCAAGATCATAGCGCGTCCGCTGCTCGAGCCGCTGCGCCTCCAAGAGCTTCCCTTGCGCGCGCAGTTCGGCGAGCCGCTCCTCGAGCTCTTGTTCAATGTTTTGAATGGCGAGCCGCATTTTCTCCTCGCGCGTGACAAAGTGCGACGCTGGGAAAATAGCGACGTGCTCACGCTCGCCGAGCACCTCGCCGGTCAAGGCGTCCACCTCGCGGATGCGATCGATTTCATCGCCGAAAAATTCGACGCGAATGCAATGTTCATCGCGCGAAGCGGGGAAAATTTCGACGACATCGCCGCGGACGCGGAACGTGCCGCGCCGGAAGTCGATATCATTGCGGTCGTATTGGATGTCAACGAGCCGCCGCAACAACGCGTTGCGCTCGATTTCCATCCCGACGCGCAATGAAACGACGAGCTCCCGGTATTCTTCCGGCGACCCTAAACCGTAAATGCACGACACGCTGGCGACGATGATGACGTCCCGGCGCTCAAACAAAGCCGATGTCGCCGAGTGCCGCAATTTGTCGATTTCATCGTTGATTTTCGCGTCTTTTTCAATGTACGTATCCGTCTGCGGCACGTACGCTTCCGGCTGATAGTAATCGTAATAGCTGACAAAATATTCGACGGCGTTGTGCGGGAAAAACTCCTTCAGCTCGCTGTACAATTGGCCAGCGAGCGTTTTGTTGTGGGCGATGACGAGCGTTGGTTTGTTGACTTGGGCAATCACGTTCGAGATCGTAAACGTTTTGCCCGTCCCTGTCGCCCCAAGCAGCGTTTGATGCTTCACTCCCTGCCGCAACCCGTCAACGAGCTTGGCGATCGCCTGCGGTTGATCGCCTTGCGGTTGATAAGATGAAACTAGTTGAAAACGGCCCTCCACCGTTCCGCCTCCTTCTCCGTACCATCTTTCCCCATTGTACCACATCGGCTCCATCGGCGCATCAAAAATGCGAACTCATATTCGTACCAATCCGTTCAGCGTTTTCCATCGCTCCCTCTTTCCTGCACTTTCGGGAAGAAACCGCTGTCCCAAGGAACAAGACGAAGCGCCCCATCAACAGACAGAGGCGCTGGCATCAGTGCAGCGAGACGCAGACGCGGAGCAACCGACATCTCGATTTTGCGGCCATCATCGCCCTTTTTAGCAACGCCAAAAAGCGGACTGGTTCCTTCTTCCCCGTCCGCTCCTTTAGAGGCTAGTGATTTAATAGTACATACCGATTCCTAGCATCGTTTCTCCAATAGAGAAACGTTGTATCATCAGCGCTTCTTTTCACACGTTCATCCATTGATCGGAAAAAACAGCTATTTCCGCCGGCCTTGTTAAGGTTGATGAAAAACCGCTGTTTGCCTTGATCGATGGAACAAGTTTTTCTACATTAAGAAACGATTCCAAGAAGCGGTTGCGTGAGTCCATCCCCACCCCTCTTTGCTTGCTTCACCGTCCGCCGGCGGGGAAAAGCGGTGATCATCACAGCCGCGCGCCGGCCATCGCCCTTCATTTTTCCTTCAAGCGCTCAAGCATGCGCCCTGCCCACAAAAACCCGGCTATCGTGGAAGCAACATCGGCCACGATTTCATGAAACTGGTCTGTATACCCTTTCAGATAAGAAGCTACAAGCAGGGCAACGGTCAACAGCACCGCGATGTATCGATTGTACGTCACCCGCGCGAACAACAACACTAAGAGACACGGTATGAAAAGCGCCGCCAAAAACCACATGATTGTCTTCTCCTTTACGAAACAGCTTCCGATGCCAAGGAGCCGCGCTCACGGACGAACAGCAGCCCAAGCTCATGGTGTTCATCCTCATAGAGCGCCCCTTGGACAAAGCGAACTTCTCCGTTATCGCCGATCACTTCCAATTTGCAAAATGCGCGGTTGCGCTGGAGCGCTTCGTAAAACTCCGCCTCCGTCCGCACTGGCACCCCGTTCGTTTTGCAGATCACTTCTCCAATCGAAAGCCCCATTTTTTCCGCCTTTGACCCCGGCAGCACCCCGACGATGACCACTCCGTGCGGATGACGGGCAAAGCGGGGTGGGGAAGCGCTGTCGGCGCGGCGGCCAGAAAAAGCGATCCATTCACGCCCGATGACCGCCACCGCTCCCGCCGCCACCGCCAGCGGCGCATACCATACGCTTCCTGTCGCCAACACGGCAACAACGCCGGCCAGCAGCAGCACGAGCCGCCCTTCCCGACGCGCCGCCTCGGGCGGCCGCACATGATGGCGACGCTGAGAAAACCCGATCAGGAACGGAACAAGCCAAAACGAATGCCCTTCCCCGCCGACAGCAAACGGCCACCATGGAAGCGACGGCAGCGAGCCGCCAGCCATCGGCAACACGACCGGCACAAACCAGAGGCGCTGCACCCATTGCCGGCCGATGGTCATTCCCCGCTTGCTTTTCAAAAGCTGCGGCGAAGCGGGCTCCGTTCGCGTCCGAATGATGAGCCATCCTTCAGCCGCCAACAGCAACGTCAGCCACAGCGCCAACACCGGCGCTGCTTCTACGCCATCGCGAAGCCAAGGAACAGCCATCCTGCCGCGCTCGGCCATCGCGAGCACAAGCAGCGTCCCCCCCAGCGTATACGCCGCCGACAATAGCCGCGTTTCCATCGTCAAGCCAAGCAGCACCGTGAGCGCGGTCACCGTCCAAACGACCTCCTTCGGCACGACGAGGCCCGCCCCAAGCGCCACCGCTGACAGCACCGCCCCCGGAAGCCATCCGCTTGTCCAAAGCCCCCGCCATTCTTTCCACGGACTGTAGACGCGCACGTGAAAATCGCGGCGCTCGCGCTTCACCCGCCGCCAACCGGCGGCCAAGGCGAGCAAGGCGCCATAATAAAGGAGCGGCTGCCGCCATACCGCCGCAATCCCTTCTAGCCATTCAAGCCCCCATGTCGCCATCAACGTTCCCCCTTGTTTCGTTCACCGTTCTTTACCTTTTATTCTACCAAATGGCCGCGACAAATCCTATATGCCTGCCGCCATCTTTTTTCCCCACGTGGCGAAATGCCGTCCTTTTCGGCTTTCTTTGCCGAATCGCCACTAGTTTTGTCGGTCAGGAAGGAGTTCGCGCCCTCAATGAAAAAAAGATAGAACAAGAAGGAGAAAGGGAGGAGTGGAACGATGGAAATAAAAACGACCGATGTCGCCGCCCGTCTTGGTGTTTCGCCGAAAACCATCCAACGCTGGGTGCGGAAGTATGACATCCCGCTGCGCAAAAATGAAGCCGGCCATTACTTGTTCGATGAAAACACGATCGCTTTGTTGGAGCGCGTCAAATTCGAACAAGGCGCGGCCTTGGAACGGTCGGCAGCCGCGCGGTACCCTTCCGTTGCAGCGTCGTTGCCAACCGACAACCAACCGAAACAAGAAGCGCCGTCGCCCACGCTCGACGTTTTGCGCCAGCCATCCTTCGAACCGGAAATCGCCCGCATCTCTTCGCGCCTTGATCAACTCGAACAGCAGCTCGGCCAAAAAGCCGACGACGTCGTCTCCGTTCAATTGCTGCATCACCGTCGGGAAATGGAAGAAATCACTGCCCGCCTCGCCGCGCTCGAACAGCTCGTCGCCCGGCTCGAGCAACAGCTGAATAACAAGCCGCCATCATCCCACGAACCGCCCCAACCACCGAAACGAAAACGGCGCGGCCTCGGACGGGTGATCGGTCTGTTCGCCTAGCCGGTTGCTTCAGTTCCGGCCGCGCGGGCGGCTGACAACTGACCGTTGGCGGTGAAAGAGCAACACGCAAGCCAGCAGCCAATCGAAAAGGCCGGTTGGAAGGAGGAAGTCTATGGGCAACCTGACTTGCTCCATTTGAGCAACCTTGCCAACATACACGTCGAAACACTGGCGGTTGGGCGCAAATCAGCACGTTTCACCGGCCTTCTAACATACGATAGGGATTGAACAATGCCTATTCGCAACATCGTGTTTCAAAATCGAAAAGCTTTGTTCAGCTCCTGCCTTCCACATCTAATGAGGGCGCAAGAGGGGGCTCAACCAACTTGCAGGCACCCTCTGGCCCCTTTTTCTCTGCTGTGACCACCGTCAAGCATGAAGATGGACAAAGCGAGTGATTGTGGCCCAAATCATGAAGGTGGATAAAAAAGGGGAAGCTGTATAAGTTGCAATAAAGAATTTCCGAGTCTTCGTTGCAGGTTTCATCTAAATACAAGCCGATATCAGAGTAATCAGCGGGTTGTAAAACAAAATTGCAACTTAATAAGAATCTCCGGTCTCCATGTCCCATCTTATCACCTGACAAGTTGGCACCGTGACAAGAACGGCGAACAACGCCATGGAAAACAAAATTGCAACTTATATAGATTGTTTTTTCACCTTGATCCCCGCCGTCCTCCTTAGGCTTAGCGACCGCGGCTCCGTTTGGGGGACGGTGGTGGATTCTAATCGTTCTCCCGAAGGCTTCGGCCGGTTGAAGCGGGCTTTTTTGCTTGGCCTTCACCGCTTCTTTACCTCTTTCTTATCATTTCTTAATCATTGCTTCGTATAATGTCGGATGTTGCGATGATTTCGCTTTTCGAAAGGAGGGAAGCCAGACGTGGAACGGAACGAACGAAAGGCGCTCATCGCGGCATGGATCATCTTGGCGGCCTATCTGTCCCCTCTATATCTTCTCGGGGAACATGCCCATATTCGTGTCCATGACAACATGGATTCCAACATTGCTTGGTATCGGGTGCTGGTCCGGAGCGGCGAGCTGTTCGGCCCCATCGACGCCGTCATCCCGCAAGTGATCAACGGCCTGCCGCGCAACGCCTTTGGGACGGAATTCAGCGGCATCGTGTGGCTGCACGCCTTATTCCCTTCCATGGTGGCGTACGCGCTCAGCCAGACGATCACGCGTATTTTCGCTTTTTTGGGCATGTATTGGCTGCTTCGCCGCCACTTTTTGCCGAATCCGGAATCATGGCTGATTCGCGTCGGCGTCTCCCTCGCCTTCGCCCTGACGCCGTTTTGGCCGTCCGGGATGCTGAGCACGCTCGGCATGCCGCTGGCGCTATGGGCATTTCTTTCCATCCGCAAAGGGGAAGCGACGTGGAAAGAGTGGCTTGCGATCATCTTGCTTCCGTTTTACGCCAGCTTTGTGCTCGGATTTTTCTTTTTCCTCGCCGCGATGGGGGCGGTGTGGTTGTTTGACGGCGTTGTCCGCAGGCAATGGAACAAACGATTGTTCACAGCGATTGTCTTGATGACCAGCTTGTTTTTAGCCATCGAGTACCGGCTCGTATACTCGCTTGTCTTCGATGGCGAACCGACGAGCCGAAACGAATTTCTTTCTTCACGGCTCAGCTTCCTCCACTGTCTGCGGCTGACGCTAAAAAACTATGTGCTCGGCCATACGCATGTAATGACCGTTCACGGGCCGATCATCTTGCCGGTGCTTTGGGCGGCGTTTTTTCTCGTTTGGCGCCGACAGCGCGGACCATTGGAGCGGCGCTTTCTTTTGCTGTTTTGGTTGAACATCGCCTTATCGACTTGGTATGCGTTTTGGTTTTACAAAGGGTGGCAGCCGCTCAAAGAGCGGATTTCGCTTTTGAATACGTTCAATTTCGCCCGCTTCCATTTTTTGCGGCCGATGGTCATTTACCTTGATTTTGCCTTGGCCTTGCAAATCATCGCCAAAGAGCGCGCGGCGTGGCGGCGGCTCGTACCGATCGCCCTGACGTTGCAGTTGCTGCTGCTTGGCGGATTCAACGAGGAAATTCGCTATCGCCTCGCTGGCACACCATCGTTCGAGCAATTTTATTCTGAACATTTGTTTTCAGAAATCAAACGATATATCGGCAAGCCGGTATCCTCCTACCGCGTCGCCAGCGTTGGGCTGCATCCGGCCATCGCTCAATACAACGGGTTTTATACGCTCGATACGTACAACAATTTTTACCCGCTGTCATATAAGCGGCAATTTCGGCGTATCATCGCCAAGGAACTGGATAAAAACCCGGTGCTGAAAGACTATTTTGACCATTGGGGCAACCGCGTCTATTTGTTCTCGGCAGAGCTTGGAAAACATTATATGTTCACGAAACGATCGCATAAAGTCATCCATCATTTCGAGATCAACACAAAGGCATTCAAACAGCTTGGCGGCAAGTACATTTTTTCCTCCGTCCCGATCATGAACGCCCGCGACATCCATCTCCGCTTCTTGCGGGCGTTCACCGATCGACAGTCAGTATGGAAAATTTATGTGTATGAAGTGGAGTGAAAGGAGGCAAGAAACACATGATGGACAAACCATTGTTGGCCATCGTCGTCCCATGCTACAACGAAGAAGACGTGTTGCCGGAAACGACCCGGCGGCTGACCGCTTTGCTTGAGCAATTGCTCGAAGAAGGAGCGGTCGCCATCGGCAGCCATGTCGTTTTTGTCGATGACGGCAGCCGCGACCGGACATGGTCGCTCATTGAAGAAGAAAGCGAGCGAAACCCCTTCGTGGCGGGCATCAAGCTCGCGCGCAACGTCGGCCATCAGCGGGCGCTGCTCGCCGGGCTTGACACCGTCCGCGCGTACGCCGATTGCGCCGTGTCCATTGACGCCGATTTGCAAGACGATGTGGAGGCGATCCGCGAATTTGTGCAAAAATACCGCGAAGGATACGACATCGTTTACGGCGTGCGGCGCAGCCGAAAGACAGACACGTGGTTCAAGCGTACGACCGCCCAAGCCTTTTATCGGTTCATGCAGGCGCTCGGAATCGAGCTCATTTACAACCACGCCGATTTCCGGTTAATGAGCAAGCGGGCGCTCGATGAGCTGAGCCGCTACACAGAAGTCAATCTCTTTTTGCGCGGATTGGTGCCGCTTGTTGGGTTCCGCTCGACATGCGTCTTTTACGACCGTCATGAGCGATGGGCCGGGCAGTCGAAATACCCGCTCAAAAAGATGCTCGCCTTCGCCTTTGACGGCATCACCTCCTTAAGCGTCGCACCGATTCGCGCCATTACTTTGATCGGTTTTGCCGCCTTTCTCATCAGCGGAGCGGCCGGGTTGTACGCTCTCATCAGCAAATGGCTCGGACACGCGAAATCCGGCTGGACGTCGCTCATGATTTCCGTTTGGTTTATCGGCGGACTCGTGCTAATGAGCCTTGGTCTGATCGGTGAATATGTAGGTAAAATTTACCAAGAAGTAAAACGTCGTCCGCGCTTTGCGATCGAAACGACCGTCCAGCTGCCGCTTCCGGCAGAACAGAAAAAAACGCCGGCGCGCTTATAGAACAGAAAACAGCGGTCCCCGTGCGGCAGAAGCAGCCAGTGCGTTATATTAGCAACGAAAGAGGGTGTCCCGATCCTTTGTAGGGACACCCTCCTTCTCTTGCGTTGCTATATATACGGTTCTGCCTCACGATATGGGGCGCGCCTTTTCGCTCCCCCTCTTTTTCATCCCGTCCAGCCGTGATCGAATCAAGAGACAACGCCGGCCATCGCGCTTTCCCTCACGAGAGCCATTGATCGATGAACGCCTTTTTCCTCTCCGCACGACAACCCGGAAGCGGCCGGAGCGTGTCAGCGCGGAAAGGCTGTGAACTACCCGTCACCTCCGCTTCGCTTGGGGAGGAGGCTTCTAGCGACTTGTGCGCGTTCACCGAACGGGAAGCCCCACACAAGTCCCCTTTACGCTTTCCCTCGCTCCGAAGGCGTCCGCTCGAACAATCGATGACCACATCCGTCGGCGATCGCCAACCGACATTCCTCTCCCACCTACTCATTGGTTTTTGCCCTGTATATTCCCTTGAGGTGGGAGACTTCTGTCGGAAATTACGTTAAATCGAAAAGCGGTTTTCCCGCTTGCTCACCCGCGCCGGGCCGATGACGAAAACAGCACCTCCAGCGCCTTTTTGAGCTGCATGTCATGGCCAGGGTCGCGCACCGCCTCTATGATTTTCGCCTGCAACAGTTGCGCTGTCGTGTCATCGATGTGGCCCGTGACCGGCAGCTTGTTTGCTTTTTGGAAAGCTTTTACCGCCTGTTCCGTTTCTTTGCTGAAATAGCCGTCAGTGCGGCCCGGGTTGAAGCCAAGCCCTTTTAACATTTTTTGCGCATTGGCGATTTGCTCATCGTTCATATCATACTGAAACGGTTTTTCCACATGAAGCGGAGCGACGTGAAAGTAGTCCGGCTGAGCGACCGCGACGTCCGGCTTGATTCCTTTTTTATGAATCCAATGTCCGTCCGGGGTCAGCCATTTGTACAGCGTCAATTTGATGTTGCTTCCATCGCCCATCGGGATCGCTTGCTGCACCGTCCCTTTGCCGAACGTAGTCTCGCCGACGAGCGGATAGCCCCCCGCTTCCTTCATCGCTCCGGCCAAAATTTCCGACGCCGAGGCGCTGCCTTGATCGACAAGAACGACAATCGGGTACGGCTTTTTCGCCGTTAGGTCGGAGTAAAATTTTTGCCGGTCGCCGTCGCGTTCTTCGATTTGGACATACGGTTTGCCTTTTGGAATCAGCTGTTTTAACATTTCCTCCACACTTTGCAAATAGCCGCCCGGATTGCCGCGCACATCAATGATTAAGCCGTCAATGTGTTCAGCTTCCAGCTTCGCCAATTTCTTTTTAAAATCGGCCGCCGTGTTTTCCGAAAACGACGTAATTTGCAAGTAGCCCGCTTTTTTGCCTTGGTACGTTTTGATCGAGTCGTACACCGTCTGAATAGGAATGGCATCGCGGACGACTTTGACTTTCATGACATTTTTCGCACCAGGACGCAAAATGTCCAGCTCGACCGTCGTCCCCTTTTTGCCGCGGATTTTCAACACCGCTTCATACAAGTCAAGCCCTTCCAAGCTTTCCCCGTTGACGCGCAAAATCTGGTCATTGGGCTTCAATCCTGCTTTCTCCGCCGGTGAATTTTTGATGGGGGCGACAATCGTCACTTTGCCGTCAATCATGCTGACTTCAGCGCCGATCCCTTCAAACGATGAATCGAGCGATTCATTGAACTGTTCGGTCGTTTCCGCATCCATATACACCGAATACGGGTCGCCGAGCGTGTGAATCATCCCTTGAATGGCGCCTTCCGTCAGTTTGTCTTCATCGACCTTTTCCACATATCGATTTTTGATAAGCTCATACGCTTGACGAATTTTTTTCATTTCTTCATCATCGCCCGCGGATTTGGACAGCTCATCGGCCACAATCGTTGAAAGCGCTCCTTCCGGCGGGCGATCGGCCCACTGCAAGCCGACGTACGTGCCCCCTGCCCCGATGAGCATCGACAGCGCCATTAGCGCAGTCATTGTCGTTTTTTTCACGTCGTTTCCTCCTCACCCTGTCCCATATATGAAAAGCACCGCTTATCGCCGTGCCAAGGCTTTATTTTCATCATATGTCAAGCTTGTACCGAGTATGATACCATGCCGCCCATCCCTCTTACTAGTTTACATGCTCGCTTTTGATTTCTCAACCGATACAGAACGGAAAAAAGAGGCACCGCTCGCCCTTAACGGCGAACGATGCCGGTGCCGGCCGACATCCGCTGCACGCCGCCAAACGTCGTCACAGCTTTATGCCCCGTGCTGTCTTCATGTTGCAAATACCCCTTTAACTGACACAATTTCCATCTCTATGTGCGGGTGAGCGCCAAAACCAGCAAGCGGCGCGACGAAATCGTCGTTTCCCCCCCGCAGCGGGCCAAATTGAACGTTGTTCGGATCGCAATACTCGTCAAACGAAAAACTATAGTACGTTTTTAGCCAACCGTAATCGGCATGATAGCGGGATGAAGCCCGGTCAATCTGAATCATCATTTTCCTCGCCTTCATTGGCGCTCATTCCCAGCTTGCAAGCAGCGCCAACGCTATCCAATGACGAAATCATCGCCAAAATTCACCGTCCTCCAAGAAAAAATGCGCAACTGGCCCATCGCAAAGCGATCGACGAGTTGCGCCTCCCTTTTCATTTCAGCGAATTAGAACGCGATGTAATTGCGCGGGTCAACGGCGTTCGTCTTGCCTGGGTTCCACTCGCCGCGGTGAAGTTCAAAGTGCAAGTGCGGGCCGGTTGAATCGCCGGTGTTGCCCATGTATCCAATGATTTGCCCTTTTTGCACGTGCTGACCTTCGCCCACGAGCCGCGCTTCAAGGTGAGCATAAACGGTCGTATACAGTTGGCCGTCGATGATATGGCTGACAAAAATGACGTTTCCGTAGCTGCTAGAATAGTAGGAACGGAACACAACCCCGTCGGCGGCGGCAACGACCGGAACGACCGGAGCCCGCTTGCCGATATCGACTCCCGGATGGAAGTCCGTGCCGCCAAACCGGTACCCAAAACCGGATGTAATCGGTCCGTTGGCCGGACGGGTGAACGCCCCGCTCGATACCGGGGGGACGCTGCCGCCCGATCCTTGGTCAGCCAACGATGGTGATAAATATGTACGTGCCCGCTGCTTCGCGGCTTCCTCTTCCGCTCGCTTTTGCCGCTCCAGTTCGGCGAGCTGCTGCTTTACGGCTGCTTCTTGCTTGGCAATCAATTCGTTTTGTTCTTCAAGCGCCAACTGATGTTCGTGTTCCTCTTCTTCTTTTTGTTTTAAATCAGCCATCAATTGATTTTTCTGTTCCAGCTGACCGGCGAGGCTTGCTTGCAGCTGTTTGAGCTCCTGCAAGTCCGCTTGCAGCTTGTTCCGCTTTTCCGTCAGTTCGGTTTCTTTTTTCTCTTTGAGCGCTTTATCCGCCTCTTGCTCGCGGACGATTTGCTGGTCCGCTTCCATGATCGTCGTCACCGCGCTCATGCGGTCGATGAAGTCGCTGAAGCTTTGCGCGCCCAGCAGCACTTCCAAGTAGCTGATCGCTCCACCGCTTTCTTGCAGCGACCGAAGCCGCTCCTTTAAAATCTCATTCCGCTTTTCAATCCGCTCCTGAATTTCGGCAATTTCTTGTTTCAATTGGGTAATCGCTCGCTCTGTTTGGTCGATGTCAGCGCTGACGTTGCGGATTTTTCCGCTCGTCTCCTCAATAGCGACGTTCAGCTTCGCGATGTCATTGGCGACTTGTTTTTGCTGCGACTGGAGGGACTCGATGTTTTTTTGCGACTCACTAATTTTCCCCTGCACTTCCGACCGCTTGGAGCGAAGCGCGTCGATTTCGCTTCGCTTTTGTTGAATATCGCGAGAGCTGACGGCATTGGCCGCAGGCGGCAAAACGCCGAGCCCAAGCGCCGCGGCAACGGCGAGCGCCATTACGTTTTTCTTTTTCATCTCGCTTCCCCTCTCCCTGCTAAATTGGATTGTTTATACCTTCAAAAACTTGCGCACAGACATCACGCTTCCCCAGACACCGATGACAGCGCCAATGGCCAGCAGCAAAGCGCTTAGCTGCCAGATGAACGGGGAAAACGGAAGAAGCTCAAACAGCTGGAGCGCAAACTGATGCTCGTATACATGGTAGACGTTATAGTAGACGACCGCCAACGCCGTGATCGGAACGATCGAACCGAGCACGCCAAGCCACAATCCTTCCAAGAAAAACGGCCAGCGGATAAACCCGTTCGTCGCCCCGACGAGGCGCATAATCTCGATTTCGCGGCGGCGGGCAAAAATCGTAATTTTAATCGTGTTGGAAATGAGAAACATCGCCGTAAACAGCAAGCCGGCAATCAGCACCAACCCAACGTTGCGCATCACTTTTAGCACATTAAACAGCTTTTCAACCGTTCCTTGTCCGTAGTTCACTTTATGAACAGACGGGAGCGTTTCAATTTGCTTGGCGATTTTCACCGTGTCTTGCGGACGGGCGGCTTTGACGACATACACATCGCTGAGCGGGTTTTGCTGCTCAAACAGACGGAACGCCGTCCCTTCCTCGCCCATGCTTTTGATCAGCCGCTTCAGTTCTTCATCCTTCGAGGAATAACGGACATCTTTGACGTTGGGAATGGCTTCGATTTGCCGACGCAACGCGTCTTTTGCTTGACGGTCGGCGGTCAACTCGATATGCACGCGGATTTCGACATCATTTTCTACTTTTTTGGCAAAATAGTTAATGTTGAACATAACGGTGAAAAAGACGCCGACGAGCAGCAGCGTCACGGTGACGGCGCTCGCAGAAGCAAACGTCATCCAGCCGTTGCGGCCGAGACTTTTGACGCTCTCCCGAACATGGCGCTTGAACGTGTTAAGCGTCATAGCCGTATTCCCCCCTCGCCTCGTCACGGACAATTTTTCCGTTTTCGATGGCGATGACACGCCGCCGCGTCGCATTGACGATTTCCTTATTATGGGTTGCCATCACAATGGTCGTTCCTCGTTCGTTAATTTTCTCAAACAACTCCATAATCCCCCATGATGTTTCCGGGTCTAAATTTCCTGTCGGTTCATCGGCAATGACAATTTTCGGAGAATTGACGATCGAGCGGGCAATGGAGACGCGCTGTTGTTCGCCGCCGGACAATTCGTTCGGATAAGAGCGGACTTTATGCTTGAGACCAACGAGATCAAGGACTTCCATCACCTTTTTGCGAATGGCTTTCGGCGACTCTTCAATCACTTCCAAAGCAAAGGCGACGTTTTCATATACATTGAGTTTAGGAAGCAGCTTAAAATCTTGGAAGACAATGCCGATTTGGCGGCGCAGCAACGGCACTTTGTTATCTTTGAGCTTTGCGAGGTTCACTCCGTTGACCATGATGCTCCCTTTCGTCGGCTTCTCCTCGCGGTACATCATTTTGATAAACGTCGATTTGCCCGCTCCACTAGGTCCAACGACATAGACGAATTCTCCTTGTTTGATGCGGACATTGACGCCGTTTAATGCCACAACGCCGTTCGGATATGTTTTATATACATCTTGCATTTCAATCATCGTCATCACCTATTTTTCGACGCACTTGTTGTCATTTCTCGAGCTGTTTCGAACGAATCTAGCAAAATTTCACAAGGATTATTATAACACGATTTTCTTCTGTCGAATTTTACATTTATATTTCAAATAATGATAGGAAAAAAGTCGCAGTTCTGCAACCATGCCTATATGCGAAAACAATTGCTTGAGCGCCGGATCCTTTTCCATCAACGCCCTTCTGGAAGACGGGTGAAAAACCGCTTCTTCTCCTCGGTCGGTGAGTGAACACGCAAACAGAAGGACCGATGGGACAAGGTGTCTCGATTTGAGAAACGATATACGGAAACAGTATGAGCGAGAATCACACTCCTGCAAGCGCACGCCGGCTTTTACATCGGCGAGATGAGGAAACGGTGGGCGAGAATGCCTCGATTTTCCACGCTCATAAAAAAACATCGCCCTGTTCGCATTCGAACAAGGCGACGTCTCACTTTTTTCGCTCGGCGGCGATTATTTTTTGGCGGCCAGCCACTCGGCTACTTTATCGGCCTCTTCGCCTTTGATCACCCCCCCAGGCATAATGCCGCGGCCTTTGGCAATAATGTCTTTAATCTGATCCTTCGAATACTTGCTCCCTACCTTTTGCAAGTTCGGGCCAGCCCCTCCTGACAAATCTTGCCCGTGACAGGATGCGCAGTTTTGTTTGAAAATTTGTTCGGCGGACGCTGTCGTCTCCCCTCCACTTTTGTTGCCATTGTTTTTGTTCTCAGCGTTATCTCCTCCGCCACCACATGCCGCCAAGGTGAGCGAAACTCCGAGAAACAGCGCAGCCCATTTCCACTTCATGGTGAACTCCCCCTAAAACATTGGTTTCTCATATGTATTATAACCGATTTTTTCTCTTTTACGTACGCTGAAATCCCTCGCCAAGCACCTCAGCGGCGTTGGCAACAACGACAAATGCGGTCGGATCAATGGTTCGGACGATTTGTTTCAATTTCGTGAACTCCGATTGAGCAACGACGCACATCAACACCGGGCGCTCATGTTCCGTGTAACCGCCGTACGCCGGCAGCCGCGTCACCCCGCGGTCGATTTCGTGCAAAATGGCGCGCCGCACTTTCTCTTCTTCGTTCGTAATGATCAGCGCGATCTTCGAGTAGCCGAGTCCGACTTGAACGAGGTCGATCGTTTTGCTTGTCACATACAGCGCAATCAGCGCATAGAGCGCCCGTTCGATATCAAATACAAACGCCGCGGTCAACACGATCAAACCGTCGATCAAAATGACGCACATCCCAAGCGACAGCCCGGTATATTTATGAATGATTTGCGCCGCTAGGTCGGTGCCGCCCGTCGACGCCCGACCGCGAAAGACAATGCCAAGGCCAAGCCCAACACCGATGCCGCCAAAAATCGCGCCAAGAAGCGGATTCGTCGTCGCCGGCTCCATCTCTTTCGTCAAATAGACCACAAGCGGCAAAAACACCGTCCCCACGAACGTTTTCACGCCAAACTGCCGGCCTAATAACACGACGCCGGCGATAAAGAGCGGGACGTTGAGCGCCCATTGGACATACGCCGGCTCAATGCCAAACAGCGCATGCATAATCGTGCTGATGCCGCTCACTCCGCCCGAGGCGATCCGGTTCGGCAGCAAAAACACGTTAAACGCCACGGCGACGATCGCCGCGCCAGCGAGCACGTATCCATACTCCAACGCCGCCTCGATCGCCGGAGAAACGGTTTTCTCTTTTCGTTTCCGCATGCTTCCCCACCTTCCTTTGTGAGTATAGCATGCCCGTTTTGACAAGTAAATGACAGCCGATTAACGCGATATCGATCTACTATGCTAAAGGGAAAAAGGACGATCCGATGATCGCCCTAGCCAAAAAATACAAGCCTCAATACACATCCCCACGGTTGCCGATCGCCTCAATATAGATGATTCGTTCTTCATGATCGATACGAAACAATACACGATATGTTCCGATTCGCAGCCGATATAATCCATCCTGCCCCTTCAACTTTTTAATATCCCCCTGCGGTGGGATCGCTAGCAGACCTTGCAACCCAGAGGCCAACCGTTCTTGAACCTCTTTTTCTTGCCTAGCGATGAATTTGACTGCGGCCCTATGGTAAATCAACTTGTAGCCCGAATTCACGCTTGGCTTCTCCCCCGATGATATATCCTTCATCGCTTTGCAACTGCTGGCGCTCTTCTTCCGTCAACGTTTCTTCTTCATCTGTTTCGTCAATCCGCTCCCATACCATTCGTTCCTTTCTGGACCGATCAAGCAGGTACATCAAAAAATCGTACGCTGTTTGATGATCCGTTTCATCCAACCGTTCAATCAGTTCGTAAAGCACTTGTTTGCGCACCGCCAAAGCCATCGCCCTCCTTTTGCCTTTCGTTACCTTCAGCATACCACGGGGATGCAGATGCGTCAAAATCAGAAAAATGATTTTTGAAACGAAAAAGGACGATCCGATGATCGCCCTTTACTTCAACTTCGCGCGCAAATACGCGTCAATAAACACGTCAATCTCCCCATCCATCACCGCTTGCACGTTGCCAACCTCGACGTTCGTCCGATGGTCTTTGACAAGCGAATACGGATGGAAAACGTACGAACGGATCTGGTTCCCCCAGCCGATTTCTTTTTGCTCACCGCGCAGCTCGGCCAGTTCAGCTTGCTGCTCCTCGAGTTTCTTTTGATACAATTTCGCTTTCAACATATTCATCGCTTTTTCGCGGTTTTGGATTTGCGACCGCTCCGATTGGCACGTGACGACGATCCCGGTCGGCAAGTGGGTGATGCGCACCGCCGAATCGGTCGTATTGACGTGCTGTCCGCCCGCGCCGCTGGAGCGGTACGTGTCAATCTTCAGCTCATCCGGACGAATCTCGATTTCGATGTTTTCGTCCATCTCCGGCACGACTTCGCATGACACAAACGACGTGTGCCGGCGGCCCGAGGCGTCAAACGGCGAGATGCGGACAAGCCGGTGCACCCCTTTTTCCGCTTTTAAATAGCCGTAGGCATTCCGGCCTTTGATAAGCAGCGTGACGCTTTTGATCCCCGCTTCCTCGCCCGGCAGGTAGTCGAGCGTTTCCACTTTGAACCCTTTTTTCTCCGCCCAGCGCGTGTACATGCGCAACAGCATCGACGCCCAGTCTTGCGACTCGGTGCCGCCCGCGCCGGGATGAAGTTCCAAAATCGCATTGTTTTGGTCGTACGGTTCGTTGAGCAGCAGCTGCAACTCGAACTCGCTGAAGTCTTTCGTCAATGTTTTCGCTTCTTCCACGAGCTCAGCCTGCAGCTCCTCGTCCGGTTCTTCTTTCAACAACTCGTACGTCACTTCCAAATTGTCAAACCGTTCCTGCAGCGACTCAAACTCGCCAACCAAATCCTTGAGCCCATTCACCTCGGCAATGACCGCCTGCGCCGCTTTCTGGTCATCCCAAAAACCGGGGGCGGCCATTTGCTCCTCTAATTCGCGAATGCGCTCCCGCTTCACATCGAGGTCAAAGAGACCCCCTGATTTCCGCTAATCGCTTAGCCATTTTCTCGAGCTCTTGTTTGATTTCCGCCAAATCGATCATGTTGTCCTCACCTCATCATGAATATCGTATGCCAATCATTCATCGTTGCCATGGAAAAGGGAGGTCGAGCCTCCCTTTATTATTTATAAACGGTCACACCGCTCTTCCGCAACAATGTTTATACTTTTTCCCGCTGCCGCACGGGCACGGGTCGTTGCGGCCGACGCGCACCGCCTTGCGGACCGGTTTTTTCTTCGGCTCCTCACCGTCTTCCTTCGGATGAACCGCCTCGCCTTTCGCCACTTCCTGGCGCTCGAGATTATACTGGATTTCCGCTTTCATGATATAGGTGGCGACTTCCTCTTCAATCGAGGCGATCATGTTTTCAAACATCGCATACCCTTCCATTTGATATTCGCGGAGCGGATCGACCTGCCCGTAAGCGCGCAAATGGATGCCTTGGCGGAGCTGCTCCATCTCGTCAATATGGTTCATCCATTTCATGTCAACGGCGCGCAAGACGACGACGCGTTCAAACTCGCGCATTTGTTCCGGCGGAATTTGCGCTTCTTTTTCGTCATAACGCGCTTTGACTTTCGCCCAAATGAGCTCGATCATCTCTTCCGGCTCTTTGCCCCGCAAGTCGGCTTCCGTCACATCGCCTTCCGGAAGCAGATGAGCGTTGAGATAATCGACGAGCCCTTTTAGGTTCCACTCTTCCGGCAAGTCTTCTTTCGGCGTATGAGCGTGGACGACGCGCTCGATCACCGATTGGATCATCTTTTCAACAATGCCGCGCAAGTTGTCGGAATCGAGCACTTCGTAGCGCTGGCGGTAAATAATTTCCCGCTGTTCGCGCAGCACATCGTCGTATTGAAGCAGCTGTTTGCGGGCGTCGAAGTTGTTGCCTTCCACCCGTTTTTGCGCCGACTCGACCGCTTTCGTCACCATTTTGCTTTGAATCGGCTGCGAATCGTCCATGCCAAGGCGGTCCATCATGGCCATGAGGCTCTCAGAGCCGAAGCGGCGCATCAGCTCGTCTTCAAGCGACAAGTAAAACTGCGATACCCCCGGGTCGCCTTGGCGTCCGGAGCGGCCGCGCAGCTGGTTGTCGATCCGCCGGCTTTCATGACGCTCCGTGCCAATGACGGCCAATCCCCCGAGCTCTTTGACCCCTTCGCCGAGCTTAATGTCCGTCCCGCGCCCGGCCATGTTCGTCGCGATCGTCACCGCGCCTTTTTGCCCGGCTTGGGCGATGATTTCCGCCTCTTTCGCATGGTTTTTCGCGTTTAAGACGTTGTGCGGGATGCCGCGTTTTTTGAGCAGCTCGGACAGCAGTTCCGATGTCTCGATCGCCACTGTCCCAACCAGCACCGGCTGCCCTTTCGCATGGCGGGCGGCGATATCTTCAACAACGGCGCGGAACTTCCCTTCCATCGTTCGGTAAATCAAATCCGGACGGTCTTCGCGAATGACCGGACGATTCGTCGGGATGACGACGACGCGCATGTTGTAAATGTTGCGGAATTCCTCTTCCTCCGTCTTCGCCGTCCCGGTCATCCCCGCCAATTTTTCATACATGCGGAAATAGTTTTGGAATGTAATCGTGGCTAAGGTCATCGACTCGTTTTGAATCTCGAGCCCTTCCTTCGCCTCGATGGCTTGATGCAACCCGTCGCTGTAGCGACGGCCGTGCATCAAACGCCCGGTGAACGGGTCGACGATGATCACTTTGCCGTCTTGCACGACGTAATCAACGTCGCGCTGCATCGTCACGTGCGCTCTAAGCGCCAGCTGAATGTGGTGGTTGAGCGTGACGTGTTTCAAATCGAACAAGTTATCGATGCCAAACGCCCGCTCAGCTTTGTTCATCCCTTCCTCAGTGAGCTGGACGCTTTTCGTTTTTTCATCGTATGTGTAATCGACGTCTTTGCGCAACGTGCGCACAAACGCGTTCGCCTGCACGTACAGCTTTGTCGACTTTTGCGCCGTACCGGAAATGATAAGCGGCGTCCGCGCTTCATCGATCAAAATCGAGTCGACCTCGTCAATGATGGCGTAATAAAGCGGCCGCTGCACAATATGCTCCTTATAGAGGACCATGTTGTCGCGCAAATAGTCGAAACCAAACTCGTTGTTCGTTCCGTACGTAATGTCGGCGTTGTACGCCGCCTGCTTTTCTTCGCGCGACATGCCGCTTAAGTTCAAGCCGACGGTCATGCCTAAAAACTCGTACAGCTTGCCCATTTCCGTCGCGTCGCGCGTCGCCAAGTATTCGTTGACCGTCACGACATGCACGCCGCGCCCCGTCAAGGCGTTCAAATAGACGGGCATCGTCGCCGTCAACGTTTTCCCTTCCCCGGTTTTCATCTCGGCGATGTCGCCTTCATGCAAGACAACGCCGCCCATAATTTGCACTTTATATGGGTACAAGCCGAGGACGCGCTTCGCTCCTTCGCGCACAACAGCAAACGCCTCAACAAGCAAGTCATCGAGCGATTCGCCTTGCTGATAGCGGGCTTTAAACTCCTCGGTTTTTTGCCGCAGCTGTTCATCCGACAATCGCGCCATCTCCGGACCGAGCGCATCGACTTGCTCCGCGATTTTCTCCAGTCTTGCCAACTGACGCTTGTTCGGGTCAAATACATTTTTTAAGACTCCAAGCATAGGAAACGCTCCTTATTTTTCATGGACTCACTTCTTCATCATATCATTAGACAGGGATCGGTGACAACTGTTGTACAGGCTTAGAGAGGGGCATGTCCAAGAGAGGGGATCACGCCTTGGACTGAAGCTGCTCAATCGCCGCTTCCGCATGGTGAAGGCGCCGATTCAGCGCATCAATTTCAAAACTTTTCTCCTCTACTTTTTCATGAATTTTGCGCAGCCATAGTTGCACATCATCCACAAGCTGTGTTTCGACGCGATGAAGCGTTTCTTTCACTTCCGCCAACTCCGCTTCTACACGGTCTAATCGTGCTTTCACCTCTCCCATTTCTTGTTCAAGCTGGCTAATGCGCTTGTTCATTTCATCGACGCGTCCTTCAAGCGCTTCAACACGAGTCGTCAGTGAACCCATTTGCCCACTCATTTCTGCTAAACGGCCATCGATCTGCACAAAACGCTCATTCATTTGAGCAAAACATTCGTCAATCCGCGCAAACCGTTCGTCAATCTGCGCAAACCGCTCATCAATTCGCGCAAACCGTTCGTCAATCTCCGTGAACCGTTGGCGAGTTTCTTCTTGAAACGCCAAAAATCCTTTTTCCATGTTATCCAACTTGAACAATATTTGCCGCAGCAGTTCTTCCATCGTTCTCCCCTTTTTGCTCTGTTCACACATATTATAGCATCCCCTGCCAAAAAAAGCAGGGGATGCGTATAGAAGAGTGGTTCAATTCGCCTCAATGAGCCCGTATTTGCCGTCTTTGCGACGATAAACAATGTTCGTCCGGTTCGTTTCCGCGTTCGTGAAAATAAAGAAGTTGTGCCCTAACAAATTCATCTGCAAAATCGCTTCCTCGCTGTCCATCGGCTTTAAGCTGAAATGTTTCGTGCGCACGATTTCAAATTCATCTTCGCTCTCGGCCGCGCTAGGACCGTTGGGCACCGGAGCGGTCGCCTTCATTTCTTTTTCGCGGTCGCGCAGCTTCCGGTTCACTTTCGTTTTATGCTTGCGAATTTGCCGCTCCAATTTATCGGCCACTAAATCAATGGCCGCATACATATCGTTATGGCGCTCTTCAGCCCGCAGCAACAAATGCGGCATCGGAATGGTCACTTCGATTTTTCCTTGTCCATCATTATATACTTTTAAATTGACATGCACATGCACGTCGTCAGTACCCTCAAAGTAGCGGCCCAATTTCCCAATTTTTTTCTCCACGTAGTCGCGCAAAGCTGGCGTGACGTCAATGTTTTCCCCGCGAATGTGATACATCATCGCTGACCACTCCTTCTCTGTACAAACTAAATAACCCTTTACATCATTTTATTACCCTGTGATCTCCGCCTCCAATCAAAAAATTTTCAGGAGTTTTCCGAACTTAGAAAGACTGCCATAGAAGTGTCGGTTTACATTTCAAACGGAATGATCATTATGAACGGAAGTCCTATTTTCTCTTATCATAGAATCGCCCGTCATATGTCTCAACATATGCAAACGTATTTTGATAGGAGCGCTGCAACCTTCTCTTCTGATGCCATCTTTCCCAATCCGCTTTTATACTCTCGTATAACCGAAACAGCCCTTGCTGAATATCCCGTTCCATTTCTACGATTTTCTCTGCCTTCTGCCGGCTTACGTTTTCACATGATTGCTCTTTTAATCTGCTGATTATTTTTTCCCTTTCCGCTAACAAGTGCTCCACTTTGGCTACTTGTTTGTCACGCTCATCCACCGGATGCTGAAGAACCGCCAGCAAGCGTTCTGAACAAAAGACAAGCTGCTCGATCAAATCCATTAAACTTGATCTCCCTTAAACTGTTTTTGGCGCGTTAAACGAATAACCTCTTCCCATGTATCACGGAACTCGATCACAAACCCTTCGACTTCTTCAACAATCGAAATATCGTTTTTGATGTTCGCTTCAATGAGCCGTCGGTTCATATACTCGTACATAACCATCATCTGTTTAGCCACTTCGTATTTTTGATTTAATGTCACCATAAGTTCTTGAATGATTTTTTGCGCTTTTTGCAAATTTCTATTGCGCTCTTGTACGTTTTCCTCACTCATTGCCTGCTTAGCTTTCGTTAAAAACTTCAGGCAACCGTTATACAGCATCAATGTTAGTTCACCCGGTGAAGCAGTGCTCACACTGTTTTGTTTATAAACTTGATGAAATTGCTGAGTAGTCATCTATTAGCATCTCCCTATATCAATGATCATCGATATCCCACTTACATCCCTCGACCAAATTGCCCCATAAGAAACGCTGATTGCTGATTTGCTCTTTGAATGGCTTGTTCCATTGCTGTGAATTGTCTCCAATACCGGGATTCAATATCCTGAAGATGTCGTTGAACATCTGAGATTCGATCTTCAACATCCCTTAGCTGCAAACCAAGAGAATATTGATTTTCTGTATAGGTCGGTTTCCCAGCCTTTTTTTCAATATTGGTCATCATCCCTTTCATTGTATCCCGAAGTCGTTGCACGATGCCGCGGGTATCAGAAGTGACCTGACCAGTGTTTGGATCTTTGCTAACAACGCCATTTTGCGTCAATGTTTTCGCAACCTTATCCACATCACTTTCGAGCGCCTTTCGCAACTTGTCATAATTAATCACCAGTTTTCCGCCGTTCGAAATCTCACTGGTTGTAGTAATTCCTAATTCAGAAAGAGTGTCAATACCATTGCTACCGATTCCATCTACCCTACTGTATAAATCACGACGCATTTGCGACAAGCCAGTTGAAATGATTGAATCTCCCCGAAGCAATCCGCTTTTCGCTTTTTCTTCCCACAGCTCAACTTGCTTTTCCGTCATTTCCTTTTTTTGTTCATCAGTAAGTGGCGGGTAATCGCGATAACGCTTTTCACGGATTTTATCATTCAATGCGCCAATTAATTCATTGTATTTTTTTACAAATTCTTCAATTTTGCTGATCATGGCATCCATGTCAGTCGAGGAAGCAACTGTCACAGGAGTAGAAGTTACTGCTTTCAACGTGTACTCTATACCGTTAATGGTAAATGTATTAGACTGCCTTTCCATTTCTAGTCCGTTCAATGTGAATTTTGCGTTTTTTCCTCCATTGGCCAAAGAAGTAACACCAGAATTGCCGTTTTGGTCATTTCCGATACCAAAACCGAAAATCGTCGCAAAAATATCATCGCCTGTCGCCGTTTTCACATAAACCTCTGCTTTATCGACATCGGTGCTGTCCAATGTACCAGTTGCCCGAGCAGAAATTCCAAGTTTTTTGGAGCCGTCATCAAAAATCGCATTGATATTTAAACTGGATTGATTCAGCTTCTTCACAACATCAGCGATCGTATCATTCGGGGAGAACGTTAGCTCTTCCTCTTTATACACTCCGTTAGCTTGCAGCGCAACGATGGTGATCTTCGTCTCTGCCGCTAACCCTTTTTCGCTTAGTTTGGTGGCCAAAGACGCATTTCCCACTTCCCCCGAAACACCTGTGGCAGCCATAGCCAATTGGGAAACGGTGATCGTATTGGTTGAATCATACGATGAACCCAAAGCTTTCACACTGACAGCCGCTTCGTTTGATGACGTCGCTGTTTTCTGATAAAAGGTACTGGACAACGTAAAATGATCAAATAAATATTGATCGAAATCCGCTAATTTTTTGTTGATTTCACGATATGCATCACGCTGCCACTCAAAAATTTGTTTTTTCTGATATAATTTGTTAAGAGGAGCACGCTCTGCCTTCATCAAATCATTGACAAGCTTATCAATATCCATTCCACTTGCTAAACCCCCGACTCGCATCATTTCCATTCCACTCACCCCTTTTTAAATTTTTTCATCAACAATCATGCCAAGAAACTTTTGCATCGTATAAAACGCGTCTAGCAATTTTTTCGGAGGAATTTCCCTTATCACTGTTTCGGTGTCATCATCAATGACTTGCACATAATACTGGTTTAGCTCTTCATGCAGTTTAAACTTAAGAGAGCGGCTATGAATTTCTAGAAATTCATTTAACTTTCTAGTAATTTCTTCGACCTTTTTCTTCGATACAGGCGCTTCGTCATTAGCCTCACTCTGTTGCTCCATCATTTTTTGCATCAAAACTGAGCCTTCCTTGGATAGGTGAGGAATATACACATCATGCACCGACAAGGAATTTTCGATTTTCATCCTTCTCTTCCTCCTGTACTCTTTTGCTACTGTTTATATCGGTTCCTATTGCGAATATTTAAAGTTTCAGCGAAAAAGTCGATATATAAAATGAACAGACCATTAGAGAAAATGGAGGTGAACTTATGAAAATACAAAACCAATCTGCGATTGTCTTTTCCACCCACCGCTATCAGCGAAATGTCACGAATTTGACCAAAACACTGGAGAAGCTGTCCTCCGGGTTACACATTTATCGTGCGAGTGACGATGCGGCAGGATTAAGCATTTCAGAAACATTGCGAGCGCAAATAAGAGGTTTGGCCCAATCACAGCGAAACATGCAGGACGGCCTTTCCGTGTTAAAGGCAGCCGAAGAAGGACTGATGAACGTCAATCACCTGCTACAACGCGTGAGAGAACTGGCAACGCAAAACGCCAATGATACACTTGACGGGAATGACCGCGCCGCCAGTCAAAAAGAATTGGATCAGCTGCTCCAAGCCATTGATGATACTGCAGAAAAGCTCGAGTTCAACACAAAGAAAATTCTTGGCGAAACCATACCGCTAACATTACAAGTCGGGGCCAATCCCGGTCAAACCATTACCGTTGACATAGTAGATACAAGCACTATTAGTCTTGAGCTTAACGGAGCAACGCTATTAACGCGGACAGAGGCCGAACAATTGATCACAAAGGTGGACAACGCGCTAAAAAAAGTAACAAATCACTTAACAAAAGTCGGGGCTGATTACGAAGCGCTTGAACATCATCTGAACAATACGATGTTAAAAGAAACGAGCTTAACCACATCGGAATCGATGTTGAGAGACACCAACATCGCCCGCGAAATGATGAACTACATAAGCGGGAAAATTCGCCAACAAGCGGATTACCTTCTCATTTCTCATATGAACCGCAATGTGGAGGAAACGTTAAAATTACTGATGTAATCATACGACAAGGCTGTCTCAAGAAGTCGTTTGAAACGACGAGTCGAGACAGCCCTCATTTTTACAATGTCCTGCTTATCTGCCGCTGCCTAATCAGTTATCATCAGCGAAATATTCCGATTTTAGGAAATCGAAAATGAGAGACACAGGACGAGTGCACATTTTCTCTTTCTCACAAGCCACCAAACCAACACAACGGCACTTTACTGCTCTGCTAGCGCATTGACTAGCTTAGGCTCCACATGTCCTAACTTTCCATCTAAATAATGATCAACGATGTCGTTATGAAAAGTCTGGTAAATCAGCCTTAAATGTTGTGGTGTCCAATCAGTTGCTACAAATAATTTTCCGTTGGATTTTTGCGGCACGTAGTTAGGTACCTTGCCACTTTGAAGCCTTTTTAATATTTCAACAAGGTCAGCCGCCACCTTTTTCACCGCTTTGCATGCTACATCATGAATACCATCTCCATACTCGAGTTTAGGTACCGAGTGGTGAACAATATCTCCCCCATCCAGTTTAGACGTTAAACGATGGATCGTCATTCCCGCCCAGTTTGGCCTTAACATGTAAAACGGCCAAAATAGCGTTATATTTCCACGATACCAAGGGGAAAGCCCGCCGTGTATATTCCATGCATAATCAGGCAACCTGTCAATTACATGGTCATCAATTTTATGTACGCCATACGTCAGTACAACATCGGGTTGTTGTTCTTGTAACCATTGAAGCATCTTTTCACCATTCAACTCAGATTGATGAATGACCAATGTAGGAATATCACCCAAAACTTTTTTGTGTTCACCAAAAAAAGCGTACTCTGCCTCTTCCCGTTCACGAAAATGACGAATAAAGTTTTCGCGATCAATCGGTTCCAACCCTTCTGGAGGGGCAGGTACAAAAGCCTCTCTCTCTTCAATCATGTGGCCATGTAGCAACCCATTTTCTAACAACGTATTAGCAACATAGTAATGACGAGGATGAGAACCCGACAAAAGCACTATTTTCATACAGATAAACTCCTTTTTTCGTAATATGGACCTTCTAACAATCCTTTCCTTTTTAGTAACTGAATCATATCTACAAAATCATGGAAACAGTAACCTGAGATTTCGGCAATATCCAATAAAGAATGCTCACCATCAGAATAATTGAGCAAAGTCAGTATAACATTTAATTGTTTTCGTTGGTCCCTTTTAAAATTAGTAGACGCATCTCGATTTAAAGGGGTGTTCATATCAGGATATAGGCCATGTTTATCCAATTTTACTTCCCCAAACGGATTCACATTCACATAGTAGCCATTCCATTCTTGGATTTTTAAGATTCGTTCAATCTCATCAATGCTGTCTACTATTTTTTCAATCGTCATGACCTCTTTTGTATCCAACGAATTATGGTAGCCATCATATTGTCCATAAACCATCCTAGCAAATTGTCCAATCGGCAAATTAAACCCAGGAGAACAATATTGCCTTTCGTCCGATCCGTTAATTGGTGTAAACGGTCGTACAACAATATCCATTTCTCCTGTTGACATCAAGTAGTCTACAATTTTATTAATTGGAGCATTTTTGTTTCTTGATCTTTTAAAACTTAAAGGATAATTTTTTCCACCCAAACATGTTAAAACAAAGCCTGAATAAACATGTTTACGTAAATGTTCTCCAAAGCGATGTAAATATGCAATTGATCCAATTGTTTCAGGGACAAATACAAAGCGATAAGTAAAGTTTCTTTCTTTCCATTTTTTTAACCGGTTGTACAAGAAAGCAGCTACTAATGGTCCGCTTAATTCATTATTCGCCATTGATGGATGACAAATATAGGTACTAATTAAAATCTCCTTATCCGATTTCCCCGGCAAAATGGCATGTGCATAATTTAACTCACCATTTTTCAGTTCACTATCTATAAATACATGATAAATGCCTTGCTTTAAACTTTTGAATTGATTGTAGGACATACAAAATCCCCAGCGCTCTTTATAATACGATGTCACATACGGAATTGCTTCTGGTAAATGAGGAATAGTGTGAATAAATGGTTTTAATTCTTCTAAGGACATTTTTTTATTAACAGGAATACTATAATTCAAAACGTGTAGATTATGATTTTTCATATTTACAATTTCATTACCTTCTTCATCTTTAATCCATGCTTCCCTAATCACCCATTCCTTAGGTAT
>NZ_JPYA01000009.1 GCF_000750005.1 Geobacillus icigianus
TCGTAAAATGAAATATAAAAATGCTGCAGTATATAATAACTTAGCAGTTGCAACTTACTGGGTTAATAGGGATACTTCCTTGGTTAAAAAACTTTTACAAGAAGCTTTGTTATATCAACCTCAATATTTTGATGCTTCTGAAAATCTTCGGATTATTAATAACGCTGAAGAAATTAAACAACTTCAGTTTACTAAGCGTTTGTTGAGGGATCAAATCATACAAGGAGATAAAGAGTTAATTAAATAACTGTACTGTAGATGAGCAAATTTTCTAACATAAATTTACAACCAAACAAAAAAGGAGACATGAACCCAGCTCCTTGAGTAAAATAGATGTGCTCAAACTACCCACAAGGAGGTTCATGTCTTAGGAATCGATGAGCACATCATCAACGAATCCACAAGTTTTTCATGACGTTAGGGTTGGCGCTTGATTTCTCGAAGCCGGTCATCAAGCATCTCGTTCATCTTGTCGACGCCCTGTACCAAGGGATGTTCGGGGACATTGACGGATGTCGGGTACTGGAGTTTTCACCGTAATCATCGAACCACGCTCAGCCCTTTTTTCACGAGAAGCCCTTGGGATGAAGAGGCGTTGCTTCGCAAACTCCAGCCATGGATCCTTCAGCGCATCCAGCGAATCGCCAAACAGGGAATCAACCCCTTTTTGTTTCGATGGATGATCCCATTTGCCAAAAAACGAAGCCTTCGTCACGGGCTGCCCGCGCCATTCAAGGGTGTGACTGGCATTTCTCTCACAACGATCACCCATCCGTCTGGGGGCATTCGCTTGTTTGGCGGATGGTGCACACGTTCACGCAAGCGTTTCCGTTCGCGTTTCGTCGATAAGGCGGCGGGAAGAAGCAAGATCGACCTAGTGATCGAGAGGCTTTCCTCGCTCAAGGGAAGCAGGCTCGACCGATGTATGTGTGGTACCCGTTCCAAATGCCTAGGGAAGCCTGTCTGAAACAAGGATTCCATGTCATCGCGATGCTCAAGACGAACCGGATTCTCTACCCGAAAGGCATCGCCGTTCAAGCGAAGGAGTTCGCTCGCTATATCGCGCCCAACGACACCCGCCTCGTCACGGTGGGGAACGAGCTTGATCGTGTCTACCGCTACGAAGGCGCGCTCAACGGTCTTGATGACGCGGTGGTGCTGCTGGCTTGGAAGGCGGATCAACCGATGACGCCGGATCATTTCCATGTTGTCTTCGACACCAACCGGGAGCTGGGTGACGAAGACATCCTGCTTGACGATGCCCAGCACTGGACGATCCGGCAGGCCAAAGACTGGCTGAAGTCAGGTGCTACCCGTGTTCGCCACGTTCGGACGGTGAAACGGGATGGGGCCGTGGTGCTATTTTCCTGCGTATCCAGCATCGCGGAATCTCAACAAGACCTCTCTTCCGGCCTAGAGCTTCTTCTGTCTTGGAAAGGACACAGCCTAGTTGAGTTCATTTGCAACACCGCTGATCAAGATATTCCTATTAATGTTATCAAAAAACAGCTTCATGTCGCCTAAGGGGTACCCTGTTTGTCTCTTAGGGCATGGAAATGACTGTAATGAAAAATGCTCATCTACAGTTGTTAAATTGATTGACCTGTAAATGATATTTTCGTTATTTGATATTCACGAGTTAATTGTATCATCTTGAGGTGACTTATGGTTTACAGTGGATACATTTTTGATCTTGACGATACCCTATATTGCGAACACGATTACGTAAAATCGGGATTTTGGGTTGTGGCAAATGAGCTCGCGAACTATCGGTCGGATATGGATATAAGTGGGATTTATCAAATGCTTATTGCTGAATGGAAAAGAAATGGTCGTGGTCGAGTGTTTGATGAAGTATGTAGACAGTTAAATATCGATATAGATGTTTCCCATTTAGTTCGTCTTTATCGCAGACATACACCTAATATTTCCTTATATGATGATGCGCAAAAATTAATTTTCTATTTAAAAGAAAAAGGAAAAAAGCTAGGGATTATTACTGATGGAGATTCAACAATGCAATGGGCCAAGGTGAAGGCGCTTCATCTAGAAAAGCTGTTTGACTATATTATTGTCACTGGTGATTTGGGGGAGGAACATTGGAAACCTAGCGAGACTCCGTATCGAAAAATGGTTGAATATTTGCATTTAGATTTTGGCGATTGTGTATATATAGGGGATAATCCAAACAAAGATTTTATTACCGCTAGAAAACTGGGAATGGGAACGGTTCGTATCGTTCGTGATGTTGGTGATCATATGCAAACGAGGCTTTCAGGAGAGTATGAGGCGGA
>NZ_JPYA01000010.1 GCF_000750005.1 Geobacillus icigianus
AAAGGCCGCCTTTCAACCAAAGACCATGCGGTCTTCGGTGTTATCCGGTATTAGCTCCGGTTTCCCGGAGTTATCCCGGTCTTGCGGGCAGGTTGCCCACGTGTTACTCACCCGTCCGCCGCTGACCAAATAAGAGCAAGCTCCGATTCGGTCCGCTCGACTTGCATGTATTAGGCACGCCGCCAGCGTTCGTCCTGAGCCAGGATCAAACTCTCCAAAAGAAAGTGGATTGGCTTTGCAAGCTTCGGCACCGACACCAAACGTGTCAAGCGGCCTCCACTTTTCGGATTGTCTAGCTTCGGCCGCTATCGGCTCGCGACGCTTCGGTCCTGCTGCGGCAGCCATAGCCTCCTCGCAGGCCCTCCAGCGCGTTTCGCCGATAGGCAAGCGACCTCCGCTTTTCGTATTGGCGCTTGGGTTTTGTTTAGTTTTCAAGGAGCATGATCACGAATAAAGACAGCTATTAAATAATAACAAAAAAGCGATCAAAAGTCAACGCTTTTTTCTTTTTTATCGTTGCAAGCAAATTTGATTGTATCACGTCTCTTTCATTTTTGCAACAGAATTTTTTGGAATGACGGTTTTTATAGGATCTCATCGATAAATAGATCGCGCCGTTGATTCAATGGAAGCAACTGTCCCGTTTCAATGATTTTGACAATCGGTCGGACAGGATCGTCAGAGCGAGCAGATATTACTTCGGCCCGCTGGCCGTCAGAAAGCCGGACAATCGTGCCCTTTTGCAGCCCAATGAGGCCGTTGATCAACGCGGCGACAGCTTGGGCGTCCAGTTTGCTAGGTTGTTCTCGCCAAATCGTTTCAATCGCCCGAAACGGTGATTGTTTCCGGCGGTATAGCCGTTCTGAAGTCATGGCATGAAATACATCGGCGACAGCCACAATCAGGCTGTACGGATGAATTTTTTCTGCTTGAATGCCAAGCGGGTAACCCCTGCCATCCTTTCGTTCATGATGTTGCAACACCGCGAGTTTGGCTCCATGAGTTAAGGCCGGGATTTTTTGTACCATGCGATAACCGAAAATCGGATGCTGTTTCACCTCGTTAAATTCAGCCTCGGTAAGAGCGGACGATTTCCATAAAACCTGTTTGCTGACTTTCGCCATTCCGCAGTCTGCTAGCGCGCCGGCAAGAGCAACTTGATAGCATTCCCCTTCGCTGTATCCGAGCTCCATTGCCAGCAAACCAGCGATCACTCCTACACTGACAGCGTGATGATAAAGATAATCGTCCTTGGACGCATAATGACGAACTGTGAGCAAATCGTGCTTCGCGTGCGCCATTTGCTCTAAAAGCGGAATGATCAGCTCGCGGATTTCCCTGATTTCAATCGGCAGTCCCGATTGCCATGATTGAAACAGCTGTTTATATCGTTGGACCGCCTGCAAATACGAGGAAATGGGCTGTCGATGAGCCGTCGCCCCGATGACATCTTCTTCAAAAAACGGCTCACCATTGGCGAGAACTGGCTCGATTTCCACCTCGTCAATGAGAAACTTTTCAAGCACGTGCAGCAGCGGCTCCGTGATGATCGTATTTTTCGGGATAATGGGCCGCTTGGTCGGGCCAAGCACATCATCGGCAAGCACGCATCCTTCACGAAGCCGGGAACGGTTTACGCGAACCATCAGTTTGTTCCTCCCTTCTCTTATATCTTTTATCGTAACATGACTTTGGGTGCATGGACAGCGGTTTCGACATAAAAACCGACGCTCCCTGTCCGTTGCAGCAGAGCGTCGTCCCCATTAGGCGAGATGTCCTTCTTCTTTTTCTTCTTCAGGCACTTTCGCCACAGTGGCTACACATTCATGCTCGTCATCGCCAGAAAGGCGGATAAGTTTTACGCCTTGAGCGATTCTCCCTGTGCGGGAAATGTCACTGACCGCCATACGAATGAGCACGCCGCCTGTCGTAATGACCATCAAATCTTCGTTGCCGACGACAGTCGTCACCGCAACAACCGGGCCATTTTTTGGTGTAACATTGCATGTTTTCAATCCTTTGCCACCGCGGCTTTGCACGCGGTATTCCGAAGCCGGAGTGCGCTTGCCGAACCCTTTTTTCGTGACGACAAGCACGTCATGGTGATCTTCCAAAATCTCCATCCCGACTACTTCGTCGTTGTCGTCAAGCGTGATCGCTTTGACTCCAGTCGCGCTGCGTCCCATGGCCCGCACGTCGGTTTCCGGAAAGCGAATGAGCAGACCATTTTTCGTGCCGACAATTACATGCTTTTGACCGTCTGTCAATCGGACCGAAATGAGTTCATCGCCTTCACGCAAATGAATAGCGATCAACCCATTGTTGCGAATATGGGCAAACGCGGAGAGCGAAGAGCGTTTCGCGATCCCCTGTTTCGTTGCAAACACGAGGTAACGTTCGCCGTCAAATTCCTCGATCGGGATCATAGCGTTGATCCATTCACCTTTTTCAAGTTCGAGCAAGTTCACGATCGGAAGCCCTTTGGCGGTTCGTCCGAACTCTGGAATTTCGTAGCCTTTCGCCTGATATACTTTCCCTTTGTTCGTGAAAAATAGGACAGTGTCATGAGTCGATGTGATCAGCAAGTGTTCGACAAAATCATCTTCCGCTGTGTTCATTCCTTGCACACCCCGACCGCCGCGCTTTTGGCTCCGGTACGTCGATAAAGGCAGACGCTTGATGTAGCCTTTATG
Source organism: Geobacillus icigianus (assembly GCF_000750005.1). GTDB lineage: Bacteria > Bacillota > Bacilli > Bacillales > Anoxybacillaceae > Geobacillus > Geobacillus icigianus. Next base: position 2,694 of record NZ_JPYA01000010.1, read on the forward strand.
GGTGAGGGTAATGACGACGCGCTCGTGCGGAATCAAGTCTTCGTCATCAAACTGTTCGACGGCTCCTGCCACGATTTCCGTGCGCCGCTCATCATTAAACCGCTCCTTGATTTCGCTCAATTCGTCACGGATGATTTGCAACACTTTTTCTTCATCGGCGAGCACCGCTTTCAGCTCAGCGATCAAGCGGACAAGCTCTTGATATTCTTGTTCAATTTTTTCCCGCTCGAGGCCGGTCAGCCGCTGCAAACGCATATCCAAAATCGCCTGCGCCTGCCGCTCGCTGAGGGAAAACCGCTCCATCAATCCTTGGCGCGCCGCTTCTGTCGTCTGCGAACGGCGGATGAGATCAATCACTTCATCCAAATGATCGAGAGCCGTGCGCAAACCTTCTAAAATGTGAGCGCGCGCTTCGGCTTTTTGCAGTTCAAATGCCGTCCGTCGGCGAATCACTGTCTTTTGATGGTTTAAATAATGCTCCAAACATTCTTTTAAGTTCAGCACTTTCGGCTCGCCGTTCACCAAAGCGAGCATATTAATCCCAAAGCTCGTTTGCAGCGCGGTATGTTTGTACAAATTGTTCAGCACGACTTTGGCGTTCGCATCGCGCCGCACCTCGATGACAATGCGCATGCCGCTCCGGTCCGATTCATCGCGCAAATCAGTGATCCCGTCGATTTTTTTCTCACGGACAAGTTCGGCGATCCGCTCAATCAGCTTCGCTTTGTTCACTTGGTAAGGAAGTTCGCTCACAATGATCGTTTCTTTGCCGTTCGGCTGCTGTTCAATTTCGGCCTTGGCGCGCAGCGTAATCGAACCGCGGCCGGTTTCATACGCTTTGCGGATGCCGCTGCGGCCGATAATTTGTCCGGCGGTCGGAAAATCGGGGCCCGGGATGTATTTCATCAAGTCGGCAACCGTCATCTCCGGGTTTCGGCTTAGCGCCAGCAACGCATCGATCACTTCACCGAGCTGATGGGGCGGAATGTTCGTCGCCATTCCAACCGCAATGCCCGATGAGCCGTTGACCAATAAATTCGGAAATCGGGACGGCAGCACGACCGGCTCTTTTTCCGAGCCATCATAGTTGTCTTGGTAATCAATCGTATCTTTATTGATATCACGAAGCAATTCCATCGCGATTTTCGACATGCGCGCTTCCGTATAGCGCATGGCGGCGGCAGCGTCGCCGTCGATCGATCCAAAGTTCCCATGGCCGTCAACAAGCATGTAGCGGTAGTTGAAATCTTGCGCCATGCGCACCATCGTATCATACACGGCGGCATCCCCGTGCGGATGGTATTTCCCGATCACTTCGCCGACGATGCGAGCTGATTTTTTGTACGGTTTATCCGCGGTCATTCCAAGATCATGCATGGCGTACAAAATGCGGCGGTGCACTGGTTTCAAGCCGTCGCGCACATCCGGCAACGCGCGGGAAACGATGACGCTCATCGCATAGTCGAGAAACGAGGAGCGCATCTCTTGGCTGATATTGACTTCGCGAATGCGCGGTTGTTCATGTTCTGCCATTCTTCAAACCTCCCTTAAAACCCTCCTCCGATCCGACTGGCCGGCGACAGACGGGTGGCGTCAGTCCACCTGCGCATGCGAGGACACCCAGCGGCGTCACGAAGCGGGAAGGGGGCTGTCTTCCTCTCAGTTCAAAGCCTACAAAAAATCAGATGGATCAGCTTTAAAACGGACTCCAATGATGTGACGTTCACCGACCCTCCTAGAAGGCTGTGATTTAATGGCGTATACGGCTTTACCATTTCATTTCTCAATTAGAAAAACCTTGTTGTATCCGGCCTGCTTTTCAAACATTCTCCCATTGATGAAGGGGATCAGCGGTTTTTCACCGCCCTCCTAGATATCTAAGTTTTTCACGTAACGCGCGTTTTCTTCGATAAACTGGCGGCGCGGCTCGACTTTATCGCCCATTAAAATTTCAAACGTTTCGTCCGCATCGATGGCGTCCTGCAAACTCACTTGCAGCAGTGTTCTCGTCTCTGGATTCATCGTCGTTTCCCAAAGCTGTTCCGGATTCATCTCGCCCAACCCTTTGTAGCGCTGAATCGTCGGTTTGGGCTGATCGGGCAACGCGGCGAGAATTTGTTCAAGCTGACGGTCGTTGTAAGCGTAACGGACTTGTTTCCCTTGCTCGATTTTATAGAGCGGAGGCTGGGCAATATAAATATAGCCTTGTTCAATCAATTGGCGCATGTAGCGGTAAAAGAACGTCAAAAGGAGCGTGCGGATGTGAGCGCCGTCAACGTCCGCGTCGGTCATGATAATGACTTTATGATAACGGGCTTTCGAGATGTCAAAATCTTCGCCAATGCCCGTGCCAAGCGCCGTAATAATCGCCCGCACCTCATTGTTTGACAAAATTTTGTCCAAGCGTGCTTTTTCCACGTTAAGAATTTTCCCGCGCAGCGGCAAAATGGCTTGAAAATGGCGGTCACGCCCTTGTTTCGCTGATCCGCCCGCCGAGTCGCCCTCAACGACGTACAGCTCGCTGATCGCTGGATCCCGCGATGAACAGTCGGCCAATTTCCCGGGCAAATTGGAAATTTCGAGCGCGCTTTTGCGCCGCGTCAACTCGCGCGCTTTCTTCGCCGCCAGCCGGGCGCGCGCTGCCATCATGCCTTTTTCCACAATCTTGCGGGCGATTGTCGGGTTTTCCAGCAAAAACGTTTCAAACTGTTCGGAAAAAATTGCATCGGTCACCGTACGGGCATCGCTGTTGCCAAGCTTCGTTTTCGTCTGCCCTTCAAATTGCGGAGACGGGTGTTTGATCGACACGATGGCGGTCAATCCTTCACGCACATCCTCACCGGTTAAATTGGCATCGTTGTCTTTCACCAATTGTTGCTTGCGGGCATAGTCGTTGATAATGCGCGTCAGCGCCATTTTAAAGCCGGATTCATGCGTGCCGCCTTCATGCGTATGAATGTTGTTGACGAACGAATAGATGTTGCTCGTGTACCCGTCGTTGTACTGCAAGGCGATTTCAACCGCAATGCCGTCCCGCTCGCCGGCGATATAAATCGGCTCCTCATGCAGCACTTCGCGCGTTCGGTTCAAATGCTGGACATAGGAGCGAATGCCGCCTTCATAAACATATTCGTTTCTCCGGTTGTCAACCCGTTCATCGGTCAACGTGATTTTCAAGCCGCGATTTAAAAAGGCGAGCTCGCGCAACCGGGCGGCCAGCGTTTCGTAATCGAACTCAATCGTTTCGGTAAAAATCTCTGGGTCCGGCTTAAAACGGGTCGTTGTCCCGGTTCGGTCCGTTTCGCCGATGATTTGCAGGTCCGTACAAGGCTCTCCCCGCTCGTACCGCTGGTAATGGATGTTTCCATCGCGATACACGTACACTTCGAGCCACTCCGACAGGGCGTTGACGACGGAAGCGCCAACCCCGTGCAAGCCGCCGGATACTTTATAACCCCCTCCGCCAAACTTCCCGCCGGCATGCAGAACGGTCATAATGACTTCAACAGCCGGGCGACCAGTCGCTTCATGAATGTCAACCGGGATGCCGCGTCCATTGTCGGCGACGGTGATGCTGTTGTCTTTGCCGATCGTCACATCAATGGTCGTGCAATAGCCTGCCAGCGCTTCGTCGATGCTGTTGTCGACGATTTCCCAAACGAGGTGGTGCAGCCCTTTTGATCCCGTTGATCCGATATACATTCCCGGGCGCTTGCGGACGGCTTCAAGGCCTTCAAGCACTTGAATTTGACTTGCATCGTACGCCTCGACTCGCTGTTCCATGGTCATGCCTGATCACCTACGCTTTCTTTGCAAACGTTCAATCACGATCAAGAAGGAGCGATGACCGAACCGGAATGGACTCGATAAATCGCCGCTTCTTGAATCACATCGTGGTTAATGCCGTCGATGCTTGTCGTTGTGACAAAAGTTTGCACTTTTTTCCGGATGGCATCAAGGAGGTGGGTTTGCCGAAAGTCGTCCAGCTCCGACAATACATCATCAAGCAATAAAATGGGGTAATCGCCTAACTCGGAAAAGATGAGCTCAATTTCTGCCAATTTGACTGCCAGCGCTGTCGTGCGCTGTTGTCCTTGCGAACCGAAAGTTTGTACATTTTTTCCGTTCACCCAAAACGCCACCTCATCGCGGTGGGGGCCGACCAAGGTCGTCCCTCGTTGAACTTCTCGCTCCTTTACGGCGGCGAACGTTTCTCTGTATGCTTCTACTATTCTCGACAATTCCGCCTTGTCTGATACGTCGACCGACGGTTCATAGCGAATGTGGAGCTGTTCGGCCCCACGGCTGATTTCGCGATGGATGGGAGCTGCCCACTGCTCAAGCAACGACAAAAACTGGCGGCGTCGCAACGTAATTTTGGCCGCCAGCCAAACAAGCTGTTCGGTTAGGACGTCAAGCACCGCCTCGTCGCTCCGCTCGCGGGTCTGCATCATTTTCAGGCAATGATTGCGCTGCTGCAGCAACTTCTGGTACTGGCTTAAATCGTGTATATAAACGGGTGAAATCTGCCCGATTTCCATATCGATAAACCGGCGCCGCACTTGTGGGCTTCCTTTAACTAAATTCAAGTCTTCCGGGGCGAACATGACAACATTTAAATGGCCGACATATTGACTGAGCCGCTGCTGCTCAATGTGATTGCATTTGGCTCGCTTCCCTTTTTTGGAGATCAACAGTTCGAGCGACAACGATCCGTTGCGTTTCTCTGCTTTCCCCTCTATTTTAGCATACTCTTCATTCCAACGAATAAGGTCTTTATCGTTGGACGTGCGATGCGATTTGGCCATCGCCAAAACGTAAATAGCCTCCATCATGTTCGTTTTTCCTTGGGCGTTTTCCCCCAAAATAATGTTTACCCCTTGATCGAAACGCATCGTTTCCCGCTCATAATTGCGGTAGTTCGTCAACGCTAAGTCGGTTAAAAACACCCGGCCTTCACCTACTCCGCTTTTACGATGACAAACGCGCCGACCTCTTTGATCTCGACCCGGTCGCCTTCTTTTAACTTCCGCCCGCGCCGGTTTTCCCGTTCCCCGTTCACCAGCACGTCATGTTCCTGCAAAAACCATTTGGCTGCGCCGCCGGTGTCAATCACATGCGCCAGCTTTAGCATCTGCCCTAGCGTAATCGTCTCCGTCTTAATGGCGACTTGTCGTTCCATCCGTTCATCGCTCGCTTTCGTTACAAACTGCCTATTCTTTTATTTTACCGAAAAATTCGTCCGTTCGCAAAGAAACCCGATGAAAGGGAGAAAAGCGGTGGTTCTCCCTCATTGAATGCACGCCTGATGGCATTCAAGTCAGCCTTAGCCATCAGGCGCGCCAAAGCGGATCGGCTTTAATACGTTCTGACCGGCAGGATGAGCTGAAGCATGGAGTCGCTGTGGAGCGGGCGCAAGACAAACGGCCGCATCGCCCCGGTGAAGCTGATTTGAATGTCGGTGCCATCAAGCGCGCGCAACGCGTCCATCATATATTTGGCGCTGAATGAAATGTTCAACTCTTCGCCTTCAAGCGATTCGGCTTTCAGCTGTTCTGTTACTTTCCCAATCTCCGGGGAAACTGAGGAAATTTCCAACCTCTCTCCTGGGAGCGTCGCCAGTTTCACCACGTTGTTTCGCCCTTCTCTTGCTAGCAAGGAGGCGCGGTCGATCGCCTGCAAAAACTCCTTGGCATTGACGGTCACCGTTGTTTTGCTGTCCGTCGGGATTAAGCGGGCTGTCTCCGGATAGTTCCCGTCGAGCAGGCGTGAGAAAAACAGAAGATGCTCCGCCTTAAACAGCACTTGATTGGCCGTGATAACAATATCGATCGGATGGTTGCCGTCAGCTAAAATTTTGCTCAATTCATTCAGACTTTTTCCAGGAATGACGACGTTATACGCCCAATCGCTTTCAATGCCGATTTTGACTTTGCGCATTGCTAGACGGTGACTGTCGGTAGCGGTGCAGACGAGTTCACCATCTTCTATTTTCCAGTTGACACCTGTCAAGATGGGGCGCGTTTCCGATGTTGAGACGGCAAATACCGTTTGGCGAATCATCGCCTTCAGCAAATCAGCCGGAATTTGAAAGGCGTGTTCTTCCTCGATTTGCGGCAAGCGCGGATACTCGTCGGCGTTAAATCCGTTGAGACGGAATTCGGAGTGCCCTGAGCGAATCACGGTTAAAAAGTTGTCTTCCGTTTCGATTTCCACCGTTTGCTGCGGCAGCTTTTTCACGATTTCAGAGAAAAAGCGCGCCTGCAAGACGATGCTTCCCGGTCTCTTTACATCCACCAGCAGCCGCCCTTCTTTTTCGAGCGGAATAAACGATTCAATGGAGATGTCCGAGTCGCTTCCGGTTAAGGTGACTCCGCGAGCGGAGGCTGTCAGTTTAATCCCGGTCAAAATCGGAATCGTCGTTCTTGTCGATACGGCTTTCATCACATCTTGAACGCTTTTGGCGAGCGCTTCGCGGTCAATGGAAATGTTCACGCTGTTGTTCCTCCCCATTTGGAATGTCTTCGGAAATAAATTATAAAGATATAAAAACAAAGATCATAGTACTAGTCGTATGGCTTGTTGGTATGTGGATAAACAAATAAAGACGAGCAAGCACAGCCTGTCCACATGTGGATAAGCTGTGCGTAAGACAGCGACTGTTATTCACAATTGCTTCAGCTTTTCTTGAATCTCTTGAATATGTTTTTGCAGCTGCGTGTCCGTTTGCAAAAGCTTCGTTATTTTCTCATGGGCGTGAATGACCGTCGTATGGTCACGGCCGCCGAATTCGTCGCCGATTTTCGGCAGCGAACAGTCGGTCAGCTCACGGGAGAGATACATGGCGATCTGCCGGGGAAACGCGACCGATTTGGTTCGTTTTTTAGCTTTGAAATCGTCAAGCTTAATGTTGAAGTGCTGGCCGACGACGCGCTGAATGTCTTGAATCGTGATGACCTTCGGCTTCGCGCTCGGAATGATGTCTTTGAGCGCCTCAGCTGCTAGATCGGCGGTGATTTCTTTATTGATGAGCGAGGAATAGGCGACGACGCGAATGAGCGCCCCTTCCAGCTCGCGGATGTTTGAATCGATTTGGTTGGCGATGTAGAGCATCACTTCATTTGGGATATCAAATCCCTCTGCCTTCGCTTTTTTCCGGAGAATGGCGATTCGCGTTTCCAAATCAGGCGGCGTGATGTCTGTGATCAATCCCCACTCAAAGCGCGAACGCAAACGGTCCTCAAGCGTTGGGATCTCTTTTGGAGGCCGGTCGCTCGAGATGACGATTTGCTTGCTTTCTTCATGAAGCGTATTGAACGTATGGAAAAACTCTTCCTGCGTTTGTTCTTTTCCCGCCAAAAATTGAATATCATCGATTAACAGAACGTCGACGTTTCGATACTTGTTGCGAAAGTCATCAGGACGGTTGTCGCGGATGGCGTTGATAAACTCGTTCGTGAACTTTTCCGAAGATAAGTAGACGACTTTCGCTGACGGATTATGTTCGATGACGTAATGGCCGATGGCGTGCATGAGATGCGTTTTCCCTAGCCCGACACCGCCGTAGATGAACAGCGGATTGTACGCTTTCGCCGGGGCTTCGGCGACGGCTAGGGAAGCGGCGTGCGCAAATCGGTTGCCGGAGCCGATGACAAACGTATCGAAGGTGTACTTCGGATTTAGCATGCTCTGCGGGAAATCGTTCGTCTCTTCGTATGGCTTGCGCTGTTTTTTCGCTGCCGCCTGAAATTCGGCGTCTTCGTCGCCTTGGTTAGGCGGAATGATAAATTTGACGGCCAGCTCTTCGCCGGTAATGGCATAGATTGTTTCGGCAATCAAATGGGAGTAGCGGGAGTCAAGCCAATCTCTAGCAAACTCGTTCGGGGCTACGATGACGAGCGTGTCACCTCGCAAAGAGTGGGCCTTCGTTGATTTGAGCCAAGTCTCAAAGCTCGGCTTGCTAATTTTCTGCTCGATTTCCGCGAGCACGCGATTCCATAAGTCATGGATATTTTCCACCCGTTGCCCCTCCCTTGGTTAGCGGATGATCATTTGGTTAAGAAAATAAGTTTGTGGAAAAAACAATATTAAGGAAAAAAGGCGGCTTTTCGACAAAATCCACCACCTGTGGACAAAACGATCAACAGCCTGTGAAAAATACTATCCACAACCTATCCACAGAATGTGGATATCTTTCTTTATCCACACAGTTGTCCATAGTGAAAACACAATAATAATAGCAAATAAAACAAGTTGTTGCAACGGCTTTTTTGCTTATCCACAAAACGGACAGACTGTGCAAATTTCGTTATCCACACGGGTGAAGATGTGAAAAAAATGTCGATAAATGTTGTGAATTGTTACTTTGGTGGCGAAATTTTATCCACATCGTTGCGTCGAAGGAGCGAAACAAAGAGGCAGTTGACATTTGCTGAGATTGTTCAATATAATGAGAAAGACTGCCCGTAACAGTTATTCCCTAGGGAGGTGTCATAGATGAAACGGACGTACCAACCAAATAGACGGAAACGCAGCAAAGTGCACGGATTTCGCGCCCGCATGAGCACGAAAAACGGGAGAAAAGTGCTGGCGCGCCGCCGCCGCAAAGGAAGAAAAGTATTGTCTGCATAATAGGCCACTGAAGTTTCAGTGGTCTTTTTTCTCACGTGGTGATTGGTCGCCTGGAAATGAGGGCAAATGGAGTGTTTACGGAAAATGAAAAAAAAGCATCGAATCAAGAAAAACGATGAATTCCAAGAAGTGTTTCAGCGAGGGGTTTCGACAGCCAACCGCCAGTTTGTTGTCTACACGCTTGACCGCCCGGGGCAGCCTTATTTCCGCATTGGGCTTTCCGTAAGCAAAAAGCTGGGCAAGGCCGTCACCCGAAACCGGATCAAGCGCTACATCCGCCAATGTTTCCTCGAGTTGAAAGAGGAAATCGTCCCCGGCAAGGACTATGTCGTCATCGCTAGACAGCCCGTTTCAGAGATGAGTTACACGGAAGTGAAAAAAAGTTTCATTCATGTGCTTAGGAAAGCTGGCGCGCTGAAAAATGGGACAAAGTCGCGGCCCTCGGTTTGACACGATGCCCCATCTAGCCAAAAAAGATGGTAAAATACAGACGTGAACTCGTACATATGGGAGGAAAAAGAAGGTGAAAAGGCGAATTGTATGGATAGTCTTAGGTTGTGCATTGATGGCTGTCTTGGCGGGGTGCACGGAAATCAACAAACCGATCACTCCGGAGAGCAAAGGGTTTTGGAATGAGTATATCGTTTATCCGCTTTCTTGGCTGATCAAACATGTCGCCGGGTTGCTTGGTGGAAGCTTTGGGTTGTCGATCATCGTCGTCACGGTGTTGATTCGCTTGTTGATTTTGCCGCTGATGATCCAGCAGACGCGCAATGCCAAGGCCATGCAAGCGCTTCAGCCTGAGATGGAGGCGCTGCGCAAAAAATACAGCTCGAAAGACGCCCAAACCCAGCAAAAACTCCAGCAAGAGATGATGCTTTTGTTCCAAAAGCACGGCGTCAACCCGATGGCTGGTTGCCTTCCTATTTTGATTCAAATGCCGATTTTAATCGGTTTCTATCACGCCATCATGCGAACGAGAGAGATTGCGCAGCACAATTTTCTCTGGTTTGACCTTGGCGAAAAAGACCCGTACTATATTTTGCCGGTCATCGCCGGGGTGACGACGTTCATTCAGCAAAAAATCATGATGGCTGGCTCCGCTCAGCAAAATCCGCAAATGGCGATGATGCTTTGGGTGATGCCGATCATGATCGTCATTTTTGCCGTCAATTTTCCAGCTGCTTTGTCGCTTTACTGGGTCGTCGGAAATCTTTTCTCTATTGTGCAAACGTATTTCATTAAAGGGCCGAACGTTTCTGCCCATTCAGGAGGAGCGAAAAAGTGAAAGAAGTCACCGCGACTGCGGCAACGGCCGAAGAGGCGGTGCGGTTGGCGCTTGCCCAGCTCGGTGCACCTCGGGAGCGCGTCGACATCGTCGTGCTTGATGAAGGAAAAAGAGGCTGGTTCGGCTTGTTTGGCGGCCGTCCGGCAGTGGTGAAGGCGGTGTTGAAGGTCGATCCCATCGAGGAAGCGGTGCGCTTTCTCGAACGGGTGATGGCGCAGATGGGAGCGGAAGGGGCAAGCATTGAAGTTGTGCGGCGCGGCAAACAAGCGACGCTTCACGTTCACGGGGGACCGGTCGGACTGCTGATCGGCAAACATGGACAAACGTTGAATGCGCTCCAGTTTTTGGCGCAGCTCGTCGCCAACCGCTATGCCGATGAATATGTGTCCATTGTCGTCGATGTTGAACATTACCGAGAGCGGAGAGAAAAAGCGCTCATCGAGCTCGCGAACAAGCTGGCGGCTCAGGTGGTGAAAACGGGAAAGGAAATCCGGCTCGAACCGCTGCCGGCGCATGAGCGAAAAATTATTCACGCCGCGCTGGCCCGCCATAAGCGGGTCTCCACTTATTCGGTCGGGGTCGATCCGCATCGATCAATCGTCGTGGCCCCGGCGATGGAAACGAAAGCGCCGACGAAAGAGGCCCCTCTCTGAATGAGGAGAGGAAGGCCTTTTTTTGTTGTCGTGGTGGCGCTGGCAGCGGAAAGGATGGTTTGAAACAAAACCGCGGCCGCACATATGGTCTTTTTTCAACATGAGCATGCCATATTGTTATTCACATGTGGATAAGTTAAAATTGAACTGAGCAACGATGCACACGGAAAGCGACAGCGGAAACGGGCTGTGGATATAGAAAAGACAGGGAAAAAGCGAGGTGAACGAGCCATGACAGAATTTGATACGATTGCCGCCATTTCGACGCCGATGGGAGAAGGAGCGATCGCGATCGTCCGATTGAGCGGCGATGAGGCGGTGGAGATCGCCGACCGGCTCTTTCGCAGTCCGAGCGGGAAACGGCTCAAAGAGGTCCCGACGCATACGATCCATTATGGGCATATCGTCGATCCGAAGAGCGGCCAAATCGTTGAAGAGGTGATGGTGTCGGTGATGCGGGCCCCCAAGACGTTCACCCGTGAAGATGTCGTGGAGATTAACTGCCATGGCGGGTTTGTTTCCGTCAACCGGGTGCTGCGGTTGGCGCTGGTTAATGGGGCGCGCCTTGCTGAACCGGGGGAGTTTACGAAGCGGGCGTTTTTAAACGGGCGCATCGACTTATCCCAAGCGGAGGCAGTCATCGACTTGATCCGCGCCAAAACGGATCGCGCCATGAACGTTGCTTTGCAGCAAATGGAAGGGCGGTTGTCGAAATTAATCGGCGAATTGCGGCAGACCATTTTAGAAACGTTGGCGCACGTTGAAGTCAACATCGACTATCCAGAATACGATGATGTCGAAGAGATGACGCCGCGCCTGCTCAAAGAAAAGGCGCAATATGTGCGCGGACAGATTGAAAAGCTGCTGTCGACCGCCAATCAAGGGAAAATTTTGCGCGAAGGCTTGGCAACGGTCATTATCGGGCGGCCGAACGTCGGAAAATCATCGCTGTTAAATGCGCTCGCCCATGAAAACCGGGCGATCGTTACCGACATTCCAGGGACGACGCGCGATGTGATTGAAGAATATGTCAACGTCCGCGGCGTACCGCTCCGCTTGATTGATACGGCCGGCATTCGCGAAACGGAAGATGTCGTGGAGCGAATCGGTGTTGAGCGTTCGCGGCAAATGCTGAAGCGGGCTGATTTCGTTTTGCTCGTTCTGAACAACCATGAGCCGCTGACGGAAGAGGATGAGCGGCTGTTTGCGATGATTGAAGGGATGGACGCGATCATCATCGTCAACAAAACCGATTTGCCGAGACGAATGGATATGGAACGGGTCGAGAAATTGGCGGCCGGCCGACCGATCGTGACGGCTTCATTGCTTCATGAACAGGGAATCGATGAATTGGAAAAAGCCATCGCCGATCTGTTTTTCGGCGGCGAACTTGAGGCGGGCGACTTGACCTATGTATCAAACTCCCGCCATATCGCGCTGCTTGAACAAGCGAAGCAGGCGGTCGATGATGCGCTTTCCGGCATTGACGCCGGCATGCCGGTCGATCTTGTTCAAATCGATTTGCGCCGGGCGTGGGAGCTGCTTGGCGAAATCGTTGGCGATACAGTAAACGAAAGTTTGATTGATCAGCTGTTTGCCCAATTTTGTTTAGGAAAATAAGCAAGGAGGAAACGAAATGGAGTATCACGGAGGAACGTATGACGTCATCGTCATCGGCGCCGGCCATGCTGGCTGCGAAGCGGCGCTTGCTTCGGCGCGCATCGGGGCAAAAACGCTCGTCATTACGCTCAACCTCGATATGATTGCGTTTATGCCGTGCAACCCGTCGATCGGCGGCCCGGCGAAAGGGATCGTCGTGCGCGAAATCGACGCTCTCGGCGGGGAAATGGCGAAAAACATTGACAAAACGTATATCCAGATGAGGATGTTAAACACGGGCAAAGGTCCGGCTGTCCGCGCGCTGCGGGCCCAGGCTGACAAAGTGCTGTACCAGCGGGAAATGAAGAAAACGCTCGAAAATCAGGAAAATTTGACGTTGCTGCAAGGGAAAGTCGAGCGGCTCATCGTTGAAGACGGCGTCTGCAAAGGCGTCATCACCCAAACGGGCGCTCATTATTACGCGAAGGCCGTCGTCATCACAACCGGGACGTTTTTGCGCGGAGAAATTATTATTGGTGACATTAAATACTCAAGCGGACCGAACAACCAGCAGCCGTCGATCAAGCTGTCCGAGCATTTAGAAGAGCTTGGGTTCGAGCTCGTCCGCTTCAAAACGGGCACGCCGCCGCGCGTCAACAGCCGGACGATCGACTACAGCAAAACAGAAATTCAGCCGGGAGACGAAGAGCCGCGGGCGTTTTCGTACGAGACGACAACTTACATCACCGATCAGCTGCCGTGCTGGCTGACGTACACGACAGAGGAAACGCACCGCATCATTGATGAAAATTTGCATTTGTCGCCGATGTACTCCGGCATGATCAAAGGAACCGGGCCGCGCTATTGCCCGTCGATCGAAGATAAAGTCGTTCGGTTCCACGACAAGCCTCGTCACCAGATTTTCCTCGAACCGGAAGGGCGGGAAACGGAAGAAGTCTACGTGCAAGGGTTGTCGACAAGCTTGCCGGAACATATCCAACGCAAGCTGCTTGAGACGATCCCAGGGCTCGAGAAAGCGCAGCTCATGCGGGCCGGCTATGCGATCGAGTACGATGCCATCGTGCCGACACAGCTTTGGCCGACGTTGGAAACAAAGCTGGTGAAAAATTTGTACACCGCCGGGCAAATTAACGGCACATCCGGCTACGAAGAAGCGGCGGGTCAAGGCATCATGGCCGGCATTAACGCCGCCCACCGCGCGCTCGGCCGCGAGGAAATCATTTTAAGCCGTTCGGACGCTTATATTGGCGTCTTGATCGACGACTTGGTGACAAAAGGGACAAACGAGCCGTACCGCCTGCTCACATCGCGCGCTGAATACCGGCTGTTGCTCCGCCACGACAACGCCGATTTGCGCCTCACTGAGCTCGGGTATCGGATCGGCCTGATTTCCGAAGAGAGATACCGAGCATTTTTGGCAAAAAAAGAGGCGATCGAACGGGAGAAAAAACGGCTGCAAACGGTCATCATGAAACCCACGCCAGAGGTGCAGGAAGTCATCCGCCAGGCGGGCGGAAGCGAGCTGAAAGACGGGATTCGCGCCGCTGATTTGCTCAGGCGTCCGGAGATGACGTACGAGCACATCCAAAAACTGGCGCCTTCCGATGAAGAGATCGCTAAAGAAGTGGCGGAACAAGTCGAAATTCAAATCAAATATGAAGGTTACATTCAAAAATCGCTGCAAGAAGTCGAGCGGCTCAAAAAAATGGAAAACAAAAAAATCCCGGAAGATATCGACTACGACGCCATCCAAGGTCTGGCGACCGAAGCGCGGCAAAAACTGAAACAAGTGCGCCCGCTCTCAATCGCCCAAGCGTCGCGCATTTCCGGCGTCAATCCGGCCGATATTTCGATCTTATTAGTGTATTTGGAACAAGGAAGAATCGCGCGCGTGTCGAATGAATAAACATGAGGGAAAGGATTGGCTTATGGAGGCGACACAATTTCAAGCCATGCTTGAAGAGAGGGGGATTTCCCTCTCTTCCCAAGCGCTTGCGCAGTTTGAGCGCTATTACGAACTGCTCGTCGAATGGAACGAGAAAATGAATTTGACCGCTATTACAGACAAGCCCGGTGTCTATGTGAAACATTTTTTTGACTCGGTTTCCCCCGCCTTTTACTACGATTTTTCCGCGCCGCTTTCGCTGTGCGATGTCGGCGCTGGAGCGGGGTTTCCAAGCATTCCGCTCAAAATTTGCTTTCCGCATCTGCGCGTTTCGATCGTCGATTCGTTGCAAAAGCGCATTCGTTTTTTGGACCATCTCGTCGCCGCGCTGCAACTTGAGGGAGTGGCGCTCTATCATGATCGGGCCGAGACGTTCGCTCGTCAAAAGGGAATGCGCGAATCGTTTGACGTTGTCACGGCTAGGGCGGTAGCGCGCATGCCGGTGCTTGCCGAACTTTGTCTTCCGCTTGTCAAAGTTGGAGGCACATTGATCGCCATGAAGGCTGCTTCGGCGCCTGAAGAATTGAAAGAGGGAAAAAAGGCGATCGCGGTGCTCGGCGGGGAAGTCGCGGCGGCGGAAACGTTCGCGTTGCCGTTTGCGGAGGGGGAGCGGACCATCATTTTCATTCATAAAACGAAAAAGACGCCGGCCCAATATCCGCGCAAGCCAGGAACGCCGAGCAAGCAGCCCATTCAGTAGCCGGCCGCGGACACGGCGCAAAGGCGGCTCCGTCGTCCCGTGTCTCATGACGGGGAAACAGCTAGGGAGAAGGTCGCGCGTGCCGGGTGGCAAAGAGAGCGTTTTGCTAAGTACGTCCAAAGGTGGTGTAGGGGGATGAAGCATCCATTTTCGCGCTTGTTCAGTTTTGGAGAGAGAGAGCTGGAAGAAGCGGGGGAAAAACAAGAGAGGGAAGAAGTTCGCCACATTCCGGTCGAAAGCATTATCCCGAACCGCTTTCAGCCGCGCACGATGTTTGATGAAGAAAAAATCAATGAATTGGCGTTGACGATTCGCACGCACGGCATCATCCAGCCGATCGTCGTCCGCGAATGCGGAAACGGACAGTTTGAAATCATCGCCGGCGAACGGAGATGGAGGGCGGTGCAAAAGCTCGGCTGGACGGAAATCCCGGCGATCATCAAAAACTTAAATGACAAAGAAACCGCCTCCGTCGCCCTCATTGAAAACTTGCAGCGTGAAGAGTTGACACCGATTGAAGAGGCGATGGCGTACGCCAGGCTCATCGAACTGCACGATTTGACGCAAGAAGCGCTCGCCCAGCGGCTTGGCAAAGGGCAGTCGACGATTGCCAACAAGCTGCGTCTGCTCAAACTTCCGCAGGAAGTCCAAGAAGCGCTGTTGCAGCGGGCGATTACGGAGCGTCATGCGCGCGCCCTGATTGCGTTGAAAGACAAAGAAAAACAGCTGAAGTTGCTGCAGGAAATCATCGACAAGCAACTGAACGTCAAGCAGACGGAAGACCGGGTCGTCAAGCTGCTTGAAGCGCGGGAACAAAAGCCGAAGCCAAAGCGCAAGGCGTTCAGCCGCGATATGCGCATCGCCATTAATACGATTCGCCAGTCGCTTTCGATGGTGGAAAATAGCGGGGTGTCCGTTCAATCGGAAGAGGAAGAATTGGACGATTACTATCAAATTACGATTCGCATCGCCAAAAAATAATCAACTGGTCATCGTTTGCCTCATCACGCGCGGCTGATGGGGTTTTTTCTTTCAGAAAACAAAGTCATTTTCCTTTTTTCATGATAAAATAAAGTTTATGAGGAAGAGATAGAGGTAGGTGGCATCGTGGGCAAAGTCATTGCTATTGCAAACCAGAAAGGTGGCGTCGGAAAAACAACGACAGCGGTCAACTTGTCAGCTTGTCTCGCCCATCTCGGAAAAAAAGTGCTGTTGGTTGACGCCGATCCGCAAGGAAATGCGACAAGCGGCATCGGCATTGAACGGGGAGATGTCGACGAATGCATTTATAACGTCATCATCGGTGACATGAAGGCGAAAGACGTCATTCGGCCGACAGACATCGAAAATTTATACGTCATTCCAGCAACGATCCAGCTGGCTGGTGCGGAAATTGAGCTCGTTTCCGTTATCTCTCGCGAAATTCGGTTGCGAAACGCGCTCGCACCGCTAAAAGACAAGTATGACTTTATCATTATTGACTGTCCTCCTTCGCTCGGGTTGCTGACGCTGAATGCGTTGACGGCGGCCGATTCTGTCCTTATCCCGGTCCAATGCGAATATTACGCGCTGGAAGGGCTCAGCCAGCTGCTCAATACGATCCGGCTTGTGCAGCGGCATTTAAACTACGATTTGCGCCTTGAAGGCGTGTTGCTGACCATGCTCGATGCACGAACGAATTTAGGCCTTCAAGTCATTCAAGAAGTGAAAAAATATTTCCGCGAAAAAGTGTACGAGACGATCATCCCGCGAAACGTGCGGCTGAGTGAGGCGCCAAGCCATGGCAAACCGATTATTTTGTACGATGTCAAGTCGAGGGGGGCCGAAGTGTATTTGGATTTAGCGAAGGAGGTGCTTGAACGTGGCTAGAGGGCTTGGCAAAGGCATCGGTGCGCTGTTTGACAACTTCCCGCTTAACGGAATGGGCGGAAACGAAGAAACTGTGCGGGAAGTCAGCATTCACGATCTTCGGCCGAATCCGTACCAGCCGCGGAAAACGTTTCAACCCGAGGCGATCGAGGAGCTGAAGCAATCGATTTTGCAGCATGGTATTTTGCAGCCGCTCATCGTCCGCCGCGCACCGAAAGGGTTTGAAATCGTTGTCGGCGAACGGCGCTACCGGGCGGCGAAAGAGGCGAATTTGTCGTCAGTGCCAGTGGTAGTTCGCGAATTGACCGACGAGCAAATGATGGAGTTTGCGCTTCTCGAAAACTTGCAGCGTGAAGACTTGAACCCGATCGAAGAAGCGATGGCGTATAAAATGTTGATGGACAAGCTGCACTTGACCCAAGAGGAAGTCGCCAGCCGCGTCGGGAAAAGCCGCCCGCACATCGCCAATCATTTGCGTTTGTTGTCCCTCCCTTCCGATGTGCAAAAACTGCTCATCGATGGCACTCTTTCGATGGGGCATGGCCGCGCGCTTTTGGGGCTGAAGCAAAAAAGCAAAATGAAACCGATTGTGGAACGGGTGATTCGCGAAGGACTGAACGTCCGCCAGCTGGAAAAGCTGATTCAGCAGGCCAATGCCGATGTTCCACGTGAAACATTGAAGCGAAAAAAGCAAGAAAAAAGCGTGTTTCTTCGCGAAAGCGAATCGTTGCTGCGCGAAAAATTCGGAACGAACGTCACCATTAAACAAACGAAAAAACGCGGAAAAATCGAAATTGAATTTTTTTCTCCGGAAGATTTAGAGAGAATATTAGAACTGCTCGATGTGCGGTTTGATGAGTAGGCCGATGATCGAGGATGTTCAATTCGTTGGAAAGAGTGGTTCATCATGGTATTGCTAGGGACGATCGTCAATGGACTGAGCATTGTAGCTGGAGCATTGATCGGCAAGGCGTTTCGCCGCATCCCCGACCGCGTCAAAGAAACGGTGATGGGAGGAATCGGACTGGCTGTGGCACTTCTTGGCGTGCAGATGGGGATGAAAAGCGAGCAGGTTCTTGTTGTCATCATTAGCCTTGTGTTTGGCGGCATTCTCGGAGAGTGGTGGGACTGGGAGGAAAAGCTGAACCGGCTCGGCCGATGGCTCGAGAAAAAAGTGGGCGGGAACGGGGGAAGCATCGCCCAAGGATTTGTGAGCGCGACGTTATTGTTTGTCATCGGCGCGATGGCCATTGTCGGGGCGCTGGACAGCGGGCTGCGCGGCGACCATAGCGTCCTCTACACAAAATCGATTTTGGATGGGTTCGCCAGCGTCATTTTGACGACGACGCTTGGCATCGGTGTCATATTTTCCGCGCTGCCGGTGATGGTTTACGAGGGCAGCATCGCGTTATTGGCGACGCAAATCGAGCGGTTTGTGCCAAAGAGCGTGCTCGATTCCTTTATCGCCGAGTCGACAGCGACCGGAGGGATTTTGATTATGGCGATCGGTCTCAATATGCTCGGGGTAACGAACATTCGGGTGGCGAATTTGCTGCCGAGCATTGTTGTCACGGCGGGCGCTGTTTTTCTTCTTTCGTTCTGGTAGTGGGACGGCAAGCCGCGTGCAACCCCCTCTTTCAACAGCTGAGACTGAGAAAGAGGGGGATTGGCCGTCCGCTATCGCCAATCATGAGGAGTCCGGTGATTGTCGTGGATACGGCTTTGCCATCTCATTTCTCAACGAGAAAAACCTTGTTGCATCGGTCTTGCTTTTCACGCGCTTTCCCATTGATGAAGGGAATCAGCGGTTTTTCACCGGACTTTTAGGAGGCTGGTGATTTAAGGGAGCAAGCCGCTGATCAAGCCCGTTTCTCAAACAGATAAGCCTTGTCGCGTCAAGAGCGCCTTTCAAACGTTCCTCCATTGCTCAAGAGAAACGACCGTTTTTCACCGCCCTCTTTAGGAGGCTGGTGATTGACGCGCGCAACCGCTTCTCCGAATCGTTTCTCAAGTGGAAACGACTTGTTGCCTCAACCTCTATGTTCGCGCGTTCCACTATCGATCAAGGCAAACAGCGATTTTTCACCAACCTTTTAGGCGAAGCGGTGCACGGGCTCCGATAGCGGACCCTTTTTTTACCACAACGACCGCCGATCTTTCGAAAGCGGAGGGGCGCCAAGCCGCTCCTTGCGAACGACGAACCGTTCTGCTTCGTAAATGCTGTTGGCAATGGTTTTGGCCATGTTCATGACCAAGTGAAGGCGCGTATTTTGCAGGACAAAAAATTCCATAAATCCGCTGACATTGACCACCCCGGCAATATGGGCGTCCCCGACGGGAAGCAGCTGTTTATTGACTCCAGCCCCGGGGCGAACCGGCCCTTTGGCAACGGTGATGGCGCCGACGCTTTTCAACCGACCAAGGCAGGCGTCCACCGCGATCATGAACGGTTCATCGTGAGTCAGTCGAATCGCCTCCACTTTTTCCTCAAGATTGACGGCGTGAATCGGCTCCTCGAGTGTTCCGTATACATGAAAGCGGGATAACGGCTTTTCTTTCAACATCGTGCCCACTAACGGTCCGAGCGAATCGCCCGTCGATCGATCGGTGCCGATGCAAACGATGGCGACCGGCTGGACGAGCGGATCCGGAAGCAGCGCGGCGATCCGCCAAGCGATCAATGATACCGCCCCTGGCTCATCGTAAAAAATGCGGTCTCTTTCCTCCTTGGAAGAGAAAAAAATCGATGGTATGCTCATTCCTTTCACTCCTACTTTCCATCCAAAAGTATTAACAGTATACGGAAAATAAAAGAATGATATACGTTTCTTCCCCTATTTTCCCGCTCTTGTTCGCGAGTGATGCGGATGGCGAAAACATCGGGCTACCCATCGATGGCCTGTCTTGTTAAAATAAAAAGCGCAGAACGAAGAAGATCGAGGTGTTGTCAACGTTGAAAGCGATCGAGAAAATGGTCGATGAACTGTTGGCGTTTTTGACTGATGAAACGCTGTGGCTGGAGATAGGAAAAGGGGCGCTGAAGATCGTTTTGATTTTCCTCGTGTGCGCCGTGGCCGTGAAAGTGTTAAAAGTGGCTGTCCATAATATGTTTCGCGTGCGGCAAAAGGCGCCGATCCGCATTTCCGAACGGAGGGAGGCGACGCTTGTTCGCCTGCTCGACAATGTCATTACGTACGTACTATATTTTATGGCGCTCTTAATGATTTTAGATACATTTGGTGTTCCGGTGAAAGGATTGCTTGCTGGGGCCGGGGTCGTTGGATTAGCGGTCGGCTTCGGGGCGCAAAGCTTAGTCAAAGATGTCATTACCGGATTTTTCATTATTTTTGAGGATCAGTTTGCTGTCGGTGACTATGTGCGCATCGGCAACTTTGAAGGATACGTGGAAGAAATCGGGTTGCGGGTGACAAAAATTAAAAGCTGGACGGGAGAAGTGCACATTTTGCCCAACGGCAGCATTATCGAAGTGACGAACTTTTCGTTGCATAACAGCTTGGCTGTTGTCGACGTCAGCATTGCCTATGAAGAAGATATTGAAGAGGCGGAACAAGCGATCCGCGAGCTTCTTCCGCAGCTGCCGGAGAAATACGAAGATATGGCCGCCGCACCGGAGTTGCTCGGCGTGCAAAACGTCACCGGGGCGGAAGTGGTCCTCCGCATTACGTGCGAAACGAAGCCGATGCGTCATGTAGCGGTGGCTCGCGCGATTCGCAAAGAAGTCAAAAAGCTTCTTGATGAACGCGGCATTGATATTCCGTATCCTCGGCTTGTGCTGCATCGCCGCGGCGGGGAGGAACAGCTGGACGCCAAGCCGCAAAAACAACAGCTGTGATCGCGAGGAGGTGGACAGATGGAAGAAAAAGAATTTGGTCTTTATGATATCGTGGAAATGAAAAAACCGCATCCGTGCGGGACGAACCGATGGAAAGTGATTCGTCTAGGCGCTGACATTCGCATTAAATGTGAGGGCTGCGCTCACAGTGTGTTGCTGCCGCGGAAGGAATTTGTCCGCAAAATGAAAAAAGTGCTTGTCAAGCATGAAGAATAACCGAACGGGAAAAGAGGAGTGGAATCCATGGGATTGACAGCAGGAATCGTCGGTTTGCCCAACGTCGGCAAATCGACGTTGTTTAACGCCATTACGAAAGCCGGAGCCGAGTCGGCGAACTATCCGTTTTGTACGATTGAGCCAAACGTTGGGGTGGTTGAAGTGCCCGATGAGCGGCTTCGAGTATTAACTGACATGTTTCAGCCGAAGCGGACGGTGCCGACCGTGTTTGAATTCACGGATATTGCGGGCATTGTCAAAGGGGCAAGCAAAGGAGAAGGGCTTGGCAATAAGTTTTTGTCCCATATCCGCCAAGTCGATGCCATTTGCCAAGTCGTGCGCTGTTTCAGCGATGAAAACATTACGCACGTGGCCGGCCAAGTCGATCCGCTCGCCGATATCGAAACGATCAATTTGGAGCTTGTGTTGGCCGATTTAGAGACGGTTGACAAACGAATCGAGCGGGTCGGCAAAATCGCCAAGCAAAAAGATAAAGAGGCGGCGTTTGAGCACGGGATTTTGCTGCGATTGAAAGAAACGCTCGAAGCCGGCAAACCGGCGCGCACACTCGAATTCTCTGAGGAAGAGATGAAAGTCGTCAAGCAGCTGCACTTGTTGACGATCAAACCGATGCTGTATGTCGCCAATGTTGGCGAGGAAGACGTCGCCGATCCTGACGGCAATCCGTTTGTCAAGGACGTGCGCGAGTTTGCGAAGCGCGACAACGCGGAAGTGATCGTCGTCTGCGCCAAAATTGAAGAGGAAATTGCCGAGTTCAGCGAGGAAGAAAAGCAGCAGTTTTTGCGGGAGCTCGGCATTGAGCAGTCCGGCCTTGACCAGCTGATTCGCGCTTCTTACAGTTTGCTTGGGCTGGCGACGTTTTTCACTGCCGGTGAACAGGAAGTGCGGGCGTGGACGTTTCGAAAAGGGATGAAAGCGCCGCAATGCGCGGGCATCATCCATTCCGATTTTGAGCGCGGCTTCATCCGCGCCGAGACGGTTTCATACGATGACTTAGTCGCTGCCGGTTCCATGGCGGCAGCGCGCGAGGCGGGCAAGGTGCGGCTTGAAGGAAAAGACTATGAAGTGCAAGACGGCGACATTATTCATTTCCGATTCAACGTCTAGGAGGTCGGTGATTTACTCACGCAACCGCTTCTCAGAATCATTTTTCAAATAGAAAAACTAGTTGCATTAGCTTCTATGTTCACACGTTCCATCATCGGATCAAGGCAAACAGCGGTTTTTCACCATCCTTCTAGGAGGCTGATGAAAAACGGTCGTTTCTCTTGAGCAATGGGGGAATGTTTGAAAGGCGCTCCTGATGCGACAAGGCTTATCCATTTGAGAAACGGGTTTGATCAGCGGCTTGCCCCCTTAAATCACCGGCCTTCTAGCGTTTCGCATTCCCCCGAAAGAAGCAAGGCCGCTAGTTCAACCAAAATGAGGATGGCAAATGTTTGTGCCGCGCAAATGCGGCAAACTACCTTGCTTATCGTTATCCATCATGGTATAATCAATAAATGTGAGTAATGTTCATTGCTCCTTGCCCTTCAGCGGAAGGGCCGTTCAGACCAAAAGGAGGTGACGAGCGTGAGAAAATACGAAATTATGTACATCATCCGCCCGAACATGGACGATGAGGCGAGACAAGCTCTCGTGGAACGGTTCAACAACGTGTTGAAAGAAAACGGCGCGGAGATTACAAAGGTGACGGATTGGGGTAAGCGTCGCTTAGCTTACGAAATTCAAAAATACCGCGATGGCTATTACATGATCATCAACGTCACAGCGGAGCCGAAAGCGGTGCAGGAATTTGACCGTTTAGCGCGCATCAGCGAAGACATTATCCGTCATATCGTCGTCAAGGAAGACGAATAATTTTTTCTTTATGGCAAGAGGTGGTTCTGATGATTAACCGCGTCATTTTAGTCGGCAGGTTAACGAAAGATCCGGAGTTGCGCTACACTCCAAGCGGAGTGGCTGTTGCCACGTTCACGCTTGCCGTCAACCGGCCGTTTACAAACCAGCAAGGCGAACGGGAAACGGATTTTATTCAATGCGTCGTTTGGCGCCGCCAAGCGGAAAATGTGGCGAATTTCCTCAAAAAGGGGAGTTTGGCTGGAGTCGATGGCCGGCTGCAGACCCGCAGCTACGAAAATCAAGAAGGCCGGCGCGTCTATGTCACGGAAGTGGTGGCTGACAGCGTCCAATTTTTAGAGCCCAAAGGTGTGAGCGAGCAGCGAGGGGCAGCAGCAGGCGGCTACTATGGGGATCCATTCCCATTCGGACAAGATCAGAACCACCGATATCCGAACGACAAACAGGCGGGCCGCATCGATGAAGATCCTTTCGCCGATGACGGTCAGCCGATCGATATTTCCGATGACGATTTGCCGTTTTAACGTTATTTCTGACAGAAGTCTTCCACCTCAAGGAATGTGCACAGGGCAAAGCCTAATGAGTAAGTGGAAGAGGGATGTCGGCGATCGCCGACGGATGTGGTCATCGATTGTTTGAACGGATGCCTTCGGAGCGAAGGAAGGCGTAAAGGGGACTTGGGTGTGGCTTAGTTTGGCGAACACCGCCCAAGTCGTTGGAAGCCTCCACCTCTAAGCGAAGCGTAGGTGGCGGGCAGTTCATCGTCTGAAAACACCGTCCTCCGCTCGAAAAATGGGGAGAGCGCTGATCCCATGGGCGGGCGGCGGTCCGGAAAGCGAAGAAAGAAAGGAGGAAACAAAAATGGCAGGACGGAAAGGCGGACGCGGCAAACGCCGCAAAGTATGCTACTTCACGGCGAATAACATTACGCATATCGACTACAAAGATGTCGATTTGCTGAAAAAATTCATCTCTGAACGCGGAAAAATTTTGCCGCGCCGCGTAACGGGAACGAGCGCAAAATATCAACGCAAACTGACGGTAGCGATCAAGCGCGCGCGTCAAATGGCGCTCTTGCCGTACGTTGCGGATGAATGAGCCGGAAAAGGGCAGTAAGGGGAACCTTACTGCTTTTTTTATATCTGGTCAAGAAAGGGGAACATTCCTTGCGAAACACGCATGTTCTCACCGAGGCGGCGATCGAGCTTGCGCTGTTTGCCGTTTTGTTTTTGTTTGCGCTGTACGTGCCGGTCGTCGGGATCGTTGCTACTCTGTTTTTGGCGCTTCCGTTTATGGTGTTCACGATGCGCCACGGATGGATTCCTGCTATGTTGCTGCTGGCGGCGGCCCTTGTCGTCTCCGGTTTGATCGGTTCGCTTCTGGCGCTGCCGATGGCGTTGATGTTCGGCACGTTTGGCATCGCGGTTGGCGCGCTGCTTTCCAAACAGAGAAACCGGTACGTTGTTCTTCTTGTCGGTACGTTTGTATTTTTGCTCAATATCGTCCTTGATTACATCATCTCGATTCAGTTTTTGCACGTCGATCTGATCCAAGATACGCTTGCGCTCGTGCGTGAATCGTTTGACACCGCGATGCGTCTCATGGAAGGGATGGGGCAAGCGCCATCTTTGGAGATGCAAAGGCAGATCGAACAAGGACTGAAGCTGATCGGCTATATGATTCCGACGCTGTTTGTCATCGCGGCGTTGGCGCTTTCGTATGTGACGATCATCGTCTCGCTGCCAGTGATGAAAAGGCTAAAGCTGCCGGTCGGTTCATGGCCGCCGTTTCGTGAGTTGACGTGGCCCAAAAGCGTGCTATGGATTTATGTTGTCGTCCTCCTTCTCTCCTTGTTTCCGCTGGAAGAAGGATCGTTTGCCTATATGGCGGTGCTAAATGTATCGTATGTGTTACACCTAGCCATGATCGTGCAAGGTTTTTCGTTTTTGTACGCTGTTGCCTACAAAAGAGGAATCGCCAAAGGCGTGGTGGTAGCGGGGACGGTCCTTTGCTTATTCCTGCCTTTTCTACTTTATCTTGTGGCGATATTCGGTATAATTGATTTAGGATTTGATTTGCGCCGCCGCATATGATAATTGGATAAGGTGAGTCATTTCTTCCGAAGTAGGAGCTGACTTGAATGCATTTTTATGAAAGGAAAGCGTATCGCTATCCGCTTTATGCGTTGGCCGCCATGGCGGTGCTAATGGCGATTGGCCTGTTTTATTTCCAATGGCTGATCGGGCTGGTCGCCCTTCTCGGCATTGGATTCGTTCTGTACAGCGTCATCTGGTCGCAGCGCTCTTTGTATCAAGAGCTGGAACATTATATTTCCAACTTATCGCATCGCGTTAAAAAAGTCGGGGAAGAAGCGCTCATGCAAATGCCGGTCGGCATTATGCTTGTGAATGAAGACGGCGAGATCGATTGGTCCAATCGCTTTCTGGCCGCCTGCTTCAAAGAGCAGACGTTAGTCGGCCGCTCTCTCGCTGAACTGTCCGAGCCATTGGCCGCTTTCGTCAAAAGAGGAAAAACGGACGAAGAGATCTTTGAGTTTCATGGAAAGCGACTCAAGGTGCTCATTCGCCGCTCTGAACGGCTTCTTTACTTTTTTGACGTCACCGAGCATATGGAATTGAAGCAAAAATACGAGGCGGAACGCTTGGTGCTCGCCATTATTTTTCTCGACAATTATGATGAAATTACGCAAGGGATGGACGATCAAGCGAAAAGCCAACTGAACAGCCTTGTCACTTCTGTGCTGAATCGGTGGGCCAATGATTATGGCATCTTTTTAAAGCGGACATCGTCCGACCGGTTTATCGCGGTGTTGAATGAGCAGATCTTGAGCCGATTGGAAAAAAGCAAATTTTCCATCCTTGATGAAGTGAGAGAACAGACGGCGAAGCATCATGTTCAGCTGACGCTGAGCATCGGCATCGGCGCCGGTGTGTCTCCGCTTCCTGAACTTGGCGCGCTCGCGCAATCAAGCCTCGATTTGGCGCTTGGGCGCGGCGGCGACCAAGTGGCGATTAAGCAAGGAACCGGGAAAGTGAAATTTTACGGCGGCAAAACGAATCCGATGGAAAAACGGACGCGCGTCCGCGCCCGCGTCATCTCCCATGCGCTTCGCGAATTGATCGTTGCAAGCGACAAAGTGCTCATCATGGGCCACAAGTATCCGGATATGGACGCGCTTGGGGCGGCCATCGGCATTTTAAAAGTCGTTCAATCGAACCAAAAGGAAGGATTTATCGTCATTGACCCGGCGAAAACGGATGCTGGGGTGCAGCGGCTGCTCGAGGAAATGAAAAAGCAGGCCGATTTATGGTCAAGGTGCTTGAAGCCGGAGCAGGCGTTCGAGTTGGTGACAGATGATACGCTGCTCATTGTCGTGGATACCCATCGACCGTCGCTTGTCATTGAGGAGCGGTTGCTATACCGCACCGACCACATTGTCATCATTGACCACCATCGCCGCGGGGAAGAGTTTATCGAGGCGCCGCTGCTCGTCTATATGGAGCCATACGCTTCCTCAACGTCCGAGCTCGTTACCGAACTCTTGGAGTATCAACCGCGGCGCATGAAGTTGTCGATGTTGGAAGCTACCGCTTTGCTTGCCGGCATCGTTGTCGATACAAAAAGCTTTACGCTCCGCACCGGCTCGCGGACGTTTGACGCCGCCTCGTACTTGCGCTCTCAGGGAGCGGACACGGTGCTCGTGCAAAAGCTGCTGCGGGAAAGCATCGCCAATTACGTCAAACGCGCCAAACTGATTGAACGGGCCGCCATCGATGAGCACGGCATTGCCATTGCCAGTGGGGACGAACATGAGGTGCACGATCAAGTGTTGATCGCGCAAACGGCTGACACGCTCCTGACACTGAGCGGTGTTGTCGCTTCGTTCGTCATTTCCAAGCGGGCGGATGGAACGGTCGGCATCAGCGCCCGCTCGCTTGGCGATGTCAATGTGCAATTGATCATGGAGCGGCTCGGCGGAGGCGGGCATTTAACGAACGCTGCCGCCCAGCTGTCTGACGTGACGGTCGAAGAGGCGGAGCGGCAGCTGCGTGAGGCGATTCATGACTATTTTGAGGGGGGGAAGCCATCATGAAAGTCATTTTTCTAAAAGATGTGAAAGGAAAAGGGAAAAAAGGCGAAATCAAAGACGTAGCTGACGGTTATGCGAACAACTTTTTGTTCAAGCAAGGGCTCGCTATTGAAGCGACTCCGGCCAATATTAAAGCGCTCGAAGCACAAAAGCAAAAAGAGCGTCGCCAGGCTGCGGAAGAGCTGGCCAATGCCAAAAAACTGAAAGAAGCGCTCGAAAAACTGACGGTGGAAATCGCGGCGAAAGCGGGCGAGGGCGGCCGCTTGTTTGGCTCGATCACAAGCAAACAGATCGTCGAGGCGCTTTACGATCAACATGGCGTAAAGCTTGATAAGCGAAAAATGGAACTTGCTGACGCCATTCGTTCCCTCGGTTATACGAATGTGCCAGTAAGGCTTCATCCGGAAGTGACAGCCACGTTGAAAGTGCACGTCACCGAGCAAAAATAACAGCTGTTGTCGGATGCCCCCGCCCGCTGCGGCGGGGTTCCTTGCTTCTCAGCTTTGAAGGTTTGGCGTGGAATGAAAAACACGGGGGAAAAGGTGGTGAAACCGATGAGCGAACTGTTTTCCGAACGAATTCCTCCGCAAAGCATCGAAGCCGAGCAGGCTGTGCTTGGCGCCGTATTTTTGGATCCTACCGCGCTGACGCTCGCCTCCGAACGATTGATTCCCGAAGATTTTTATCGTGTGGCACACCAAAAAATTTTTCATGCCATGCTCCGGGTGGCCGATAAAGGCGAGCCGGTTGATTTAGTGACGGTGACGGCGGAACTCGCCGCCTCCGAGCAGCTTGAGGAAGTGGGCGGCGTTTCGTATTTAAGCGAGCTGGCGGATTCGGTGCCGACGGCGGCCAACGTCGAATATTACGCCCGCATTGTTGAAGAGAAATCGGTGCTTCGCCGCCTCATCCGCACGGCGACATCGATCGCCCAAGACGGATACACCCGCGAAGATGAGATTGACATCCTGCTCGACGAAGCGGAACGAAAAATTATGGAAGTTTCCCAACGGAAACATTCCGGTGGTTTTAAAACGATTCGCGATATTCTCGTTCAGACCTATGACAATATTGAAATGCTCCACAATCGGAACGGGGATATCACCGGCATCCCGACGGGGTTTACCGAACTGGACCGGATGACGTCCGGTTTTCAGCGCAGCGATTTGATTATCGTCGCTGCCCGGCCGTCAGTCGGAAAAACCGCGTTTGCCTTGAATATCGCGCAAAATGTCGCAACGAAAACAAACGAAAACGTGGCGATTTTCAGCTTGGAAATGAGCGCCCAGCAGCTTGTGATGCGGATGCTTTGCGCCGAAGGCAACATCAACGCACAAAGCTTGCGCACGGGCAAGCTGACGCCGGAAGATTGGGGCAAATTGACGATGGCGATGGGCAGCTTATCCAATGCCGGCATTTACATCGACGATACGCCGAGCATCCGCGTCAGCGACATTCGCGCCAAATGCCGTCGACTGAAACAAGAAAGCGGCCTTGGCATGATTGTCATTGACTATTTGCAGCTCATTCAAGGAAGCGGACGCAATCGGGAAAACCGCCAACAGGAAGTATCGGAAATTTCCCGTTCGTTAAAGGCGCTCGCCCGTGAACTTGAGGTGCCGATCATCGCCTTGTCGCAGCTGTCGCGGAGCGTAGAGCAGCGCCAAGATAAGCGGCCGATGATGTCCGATATTCGCGAATCGGGAAGCATTGAGCAGGATGCGGATATCGTCGCCTTTTTATACCGCGACGACTACTATAACAAAGATTCAGAGCATAAAAACATCATTGAAATCATCATCGCCAAACAGCGGAACGGTCCAGTCGGAACGGTGCAGCTCGCCTTTATTAAAGAGTACAACAAATTTGTCAACTTAGAACGCCGCTTCGATGAGGCGCACATTCCGCCCGGAGCGTAACGGTGTGCAGCCGGCGGTTGCCTCTGATTCTGCCGTGCCTGCGCAACGTCGCCTTGTCGATGCCTCCAGTGAATCATTGACGAATAAAACAAGATAAGGATGTTTTGAATGTTCGTGTTTCATTGACTTTGCGGCTGAAAACTGATACACTGACAATGTTCAGACCGAGGAAAACTGGAGGTGCTCGCCATGTCGTCAGTCGTTGTTGTCGGCACGCAATGGGGTGATGAAGGGAAAGGAAAAATTACGGATTTTTTATCGGAAAACGCAGAGGTCATTGCCCGATACCAAGGGGGAAACAACGCCGGGCACACGATCGTGTTCAACGGAGAGAAGTATAAGCTGCATTTGATCCCATCGGGCATTTTCTATAAAGATAAAATTTGCGTCATCGGCAACGGGATGGTCGTCGACCCGAAGGCGCTCGTCGCCGAGCTTTCGTACTTGCACGAGCGCGGCGTTGCGACCGACAACTTGCGCATCAGCAACCGCGCCCACGTCATTTTGCCGTACCACTTGAAGCTGGACGAGCTGGAAGAAGAGCGGAAAGGTGCGAACAAAATCGGCACGACGAAAAAAGGAATCGGGCCGGCATACATGGACAAAGCGGCCCGGGTTGGCATCCGTATCGTTGACTTGCTTGACCGCGAGGTGTTTGCCGAAAAGTTGGCTCGCAATTTGGAAGAGAAAAACGTGCTGTTTGAAAAGGTATACGGAGTGGAAGGCTTCCGGCTGGAAGACATTTTCGAACAATACTACGAGTACGGCCAACAAATCGCTACGTACGTCTGCGATACCTCGGTCGTATTGAACAACGCCTTGGATGAAGGGCGCCGCGTCTTGTTTGAAGGGGCGCAAGGCGTCATGCTCGATATCGACCAAGGCACCTATCCGTTTGTTACATCGTCGAACCCGGTCGCCGGTGGGGTGACGATCGGTGCCGGCGTCGGCCCGACGAAGATCAAACATGTCGTTGGAGTGGCAAAAGCGTACACGACGCGCGTCGGCGACGGGCCGTTTCCGACGGAATTGCACGATGAAATCGGCGATCGCATTCGCGAAGTCGGCCGCGAGTACGGGACGACGACCGGTCGGCCGCGCCGCGTCGGCTGGTTTGACAGCGTCGTCGTCCGCCATGCCCGCCGGGTGAGCGGCATTACCGACTTGTCGCTCAACTCGATCGACGTGTTGACCGGCATCGAAACGTTGAAAATTTGTGTTGCCTATCGTTACCGCGGCCAAGTGCTTGAAGAGTTTCCTGCAAGCTTAAAAGTGTTGGCCGAATGCGAACCAATTTATGAGGAGCTGCCTGGTTGGACAGAGGATATTACCGGCGTGAAAAGCCTTGATGAATTGCCGGCGAACGCCCGCCATTACGTCGAGCGCATTTCCCAGCTCACCGGCATTCCGCTTTCGATTTTCTCCGTCGGTCCGGATCGCTCGCAAACGAATGTCGTTCGCAGCGTCTACGCGTAAACAGCGGCAGCAGACCATAGGAAAAACAGGCATAGATGCATGGCGTCTATGCCTGTTTCGTCATTGGGCGGCAAAACGACAGCGCCAATTTCGCTCGACTCCTCAAAATGGCAGCCGGCAACGGATGATTTCATGGTCATAACATGGTAAATTAGTAATGATAGCATTCCATCGCAAAAGGAAGGATGTGTGCGAGATGGAAAAACGCATTTTAGTCGTCGACGATGAAAAACCGATTGCCGATATTTTGCAATTTAACTTGCAAAAAGAAGGATATGAAGTCATTTGCGCCTACGACGGCGAAGAGGCGCTGCAAAAAGTCGAAGAAACGATGCCGGACTTGATTTTATTGGATATTATGCTGCCGTTAAAAGACGGCATGGAAGTTTGTCGCGAAGTGCGGAAAAAATACGACATGCCGATTATTATGCTGACGGCGAAAGATTCCGAGATTGATAAAGTGCTCGGGTTGGAGCTCGGCGCGGACGATTATGTGACCAAGCCGTTCAGCACACGCGAGCTCCTCGCGCGGGTGAAGGCGAACTTGCGCCGTCATGCGCAAACAGCCGCGCAAGAAGGAGAGGGAAGCGAAACGAATGAAATTGCCATCGGCCCGCTCGTCATTCGCCCGGACGCCTATGTCGTACAGAAGCGGGGCGAAACGATCGAACTGACCCATCGCGAATTTGAGCTTCTCCACTATTTAGCCAGACACATTGGACAAGTCATGACGCGCGAACATCTGCTGCAAACGGTCTGGGGTTACGACTATTACGGCGATGTGCGCACGGTCGATGTGACGGTAAGGCGGTTGCGGGAAAAAATTGAAGACAATCCATCCCACCCGAATTGGATCGTCACCCGCCGCGGGGTCGGTTACTATTTGCGCAACCCGGAACAGGAGTCATGAACGAACATGAAAAAAGTAGGGCCGTTTCGTTCCATTCATTTTAAGTTTGTCATCATTTATGTGCTGTTAATTCTCGTCGCCATGCAAATTATCGGCGTCTACTTCGTCCGCAAATTGGAAACCGAACTTGTGCAAAACTTTAAAAACTCGTTGAATGAGCGGGTGACGCTGCTCGCTTATAATATCGAGCAGGCGATGAATCGGGAGCGGGATGAGAATAGCCCGACGTTAGAAGAAGACATCCGCTCGCTTCTTCATGACTTCGTTTCTCAAGACATTTCCGAAGTGCAAGTGATCGATGACAAAGGAAAAGTGCTGGCGACGTCCAACCCATATACGCAAAACATCGTCGGAAAGCGGACAACGCAAATTTATATCAAGCGGTCGCTGATTACTGGGGAAATGGTTGATCAAATGATGCTCGATCAAAAGACGGGCCATCGCATGTATATTTCCTCGACACCGATCAAAACGAGCGGGGAAATTAAGGGCGTTATTTACGTCATCGCTTCGATGGAAAACGTCTTTTCGCAAATGCGGCAAATCAATATGATTTTGGCGACCGGAACGGGGATCGCTCTCGCCATTACCGCCGTGCTCGGCATTTTTTTGTCGCGCACGATCACTCGCCCGATTTCTGATATGCGCCGGCAAGCACTGGCGATGACAAGAGGAGACTTCTCCCGCAAGGTCAAAGTGTACGGCTACGATGAGATCGGCCAATTGGCCATGACGTTCAACAATTTGACGAAAAAATTGCAAGAGGCGCAGGCGACCACCGAAGGGGAGCGGCGCAAGCTCGAGTCGGTGTTGACGCATATGACCGATGGCGTGATCGCGACCGACCGCCGGGGGCGCGTCATTCTCATCAACGATGCCGCGCTAAACATTTTGAATGTTTCACGTGAAACAGTGCTGTCGAGTTCGATCGTCGACGTGCTCGGCCTTGCCGACCAGTATACGTTTGAAACGCTGTTAGAGGAGCGCGATTCGCTCATTTTAGATTTCAGCACGGATGAGGAACTGTACATTTTGCGCGCGTCGTTGTCGGTGATTCAAAAAGAGGGTGGATTTGTCAACGGATTGATCGTCGTTTTGCACGACATTACCGAACAGGAAAAAATCGATCGCGAGCGGCGGCAGTTTGTCGCCAACGTGTCGCATGAATTGCGGACGCCGCTCACGACGATGAAAAGCTATTTAGAAGCGCTCGCCGACGGCGCTTGGCAAGATAAAGACATCGCTCCAAGGTTCATTCAAGTCGTGCAAAATGAAACCGAGCGGATGATCCGGCTCGTCAACGATTTGCTTCATCTGTCCAAGCTCGACAGCAAAGACTACAAGCTCAAGAAAACGTGGATCAATTTTTCAGCCTATTTTCATAAAGTCATTGACCGGTTTGAGCTGACGAAAAGCGACAACATCCGGTTCGTCCGCAAAATTCCCCGTGAGGCGATTTTTATTGAAGTGGATGAGGACAAAATTACGCAAGTGTTGGACAACATCATTTCCAACGCGTTGAAATACTCTCCCCAAGGCGGGACGATTACGTTCCGCGTGCGCCAGCTAGCTGATGAAATCATCGTCAGCGTTAGCGACGAAGGGGTCGGCATTCCGAAGGCTGACTTAGGTAAAATATTTGAACGTTTTTACCGCGTTGATAAGGCGCGGTCGCGCAAACTGGGCGGGACCGGCCTCGGGCTGGCCATTGCCAAGGAAGTGGTGCTTGCCCATGGCGGGACGATTTGGGCGGAAAGCAAAGAACATAAAGGAACGACGATTTACTTTACATTGCCGGTAGAACGAGAACAAAAGGATGACTGGGACGATGTATGAGACGATCAAAACCATCGTGTTGACGGCGCTCGTATTCATCAGCGTGATGCTGACGTTTGCTTTATGGACATACCACCCGAGATACGACGTGTTGCAAAGCAGCGATGAATACATTCAACACGTCTCCGTAAGCAATACGCAAGTGGACACGGCAATGGTTGTGCAGCCGGAACAAGTGCTGATTCATAAAAACGGGATCCACTATGCGGTCGTGAAAGAAGAGGAAAAAAATGAGGCGTTAAAAGAGATCAGAAAATGGTCGCTTGATGACTTCGAAGATATTTCTTCTTCTGTCCCACAAGGGAAGTTTTTATCGTTTTTAAGCGGCAAGGAGCGGCTGGAAGTCATTTATCCCGACGAAGTGCCGATGGATATTTACCGCTTGATTTTTACGATTGAAGACAAAAAAACGGAAGGATTGGCGTTTGACCGTCTCGTTGTTCCGCTTGGCGGAAAGGACGAGTTTCCTGTATACTTTATCGCGACCGACAAGCGGAAAATTTACCGGGCGACCGCCACTGACGCTTCGCTATCCGTCATCAACCGGCTGGCGAGGGAGGCGAACCGTTTTCCTCGGTATTTCGCCTACCCGATCAGTGAAATGAAGCAACTTTATTTGCCGGAAAACGAAGTGACGTTGAACAGCCTGCAATATTACACAGATGAACTGGACGCTGATAAGTTTAAAGAGGCGCTGTTTAGCGACCCCAGCTTCGTCAAAAAAGACTTCATTCCGTTCGGTGAAGAGTATACGGACGGATCAAGGCTGATGGATGTTGATTTTCTGCAACGCATGCTTTTATACGTCAATCCGGCGGCGCGCGTCTCAAACAGCGGGCAGACAGAGCCGAAAACCCATCTCATTCAAAAAAGCATCGATTTTGTCAACGAACATGGCGGCTGGACGGATCTGTACCATTTCGCCCGCTGGAACGAAGAAGATCGGAAAGTCGTGTTCCAGCTCGTTGTCAACGGCTATCCGGTTTTTAACGATTATGGCATGTCTGAAATTGTGGAAACGTGGGGGGCGAGCGACTTAATGAAGTATCAACGCCCGCTCTTTCGCTTAGAAATCGCCGATCGTAGCCGCACGCCGAAAACGCTGCCGTCCGGCCGCGAAGCCGTCAAACAGCTCGAACAAATGAAAGGCGTCCGCCGGTCGCTGATCAAAAATATCGTCATCGGCTATGAGCTCGTGAAAGATCCCGATCGGGAAAAAGTGATCCGCCTTGAACCGGCATGGTTTTATTTATACGGGCAAACGTGGAAAAAGGTGGCACCGAGCGGAACGGAACGAGGAGGGGAAGCGCATGGATTGGAGTAAAACGAAGACCATTTTTATCATCGTCTTCCTCGTTCTCGACTGCTTTTTAGGCTATCAATTTATGGAAAAACGAAGTAGCAGCCAGCTGGACGTCATTTTAGAAACAACGATTGAAGAGCAGCTTGAGGCCAATGGCATTACGTATGTCGAGCTGCCGAAAGAAGTGACGAAGGCGGCGTATGTCAGCGGCAAAAGTCGTCAATTCACCGAGGCCGATGTGAAAAAGTTGCCGAGCCAAAAAGTGAAAATCGAAGGAAAAACGAAAATCAAAGGAACATTTTCCCGTCCGCTTGTCTTGCCGATCGATGACCCGTATCGACTGCGCGAGTTTTTGCAGCATTACATGGTCAACGGGGGACAGTATGCCCTTTGGTCGTTCAATGAAAATGAAGGGACAGTTATCTGCTATCAAGTGTACGACGGCAAAATGATTTATGGCAATGAAAACAGCAAGCTGGTCATCCATGTAAACAAAGAACAGGAAGCATTGTCCTATGAACAGACGATGTTGGACGACTTGGAAAAATATGAACGAAAACAAGACATCGTCCCGGCGATCAAGGCGCTTGAAACGCTGTATCGAAAAGGGTATTTGCAGCCGGGGGACCACGTCACTAAGGTCGAACTCGGCTATTACGGACTTGTCCAATTCACCGCCTCTCAAGTATTGACACCGACATGGCATATTGTTGTCAATCGCAAGGAAGATTATTTCGTCAACGCCTTTGAAGGACAAGTCATCAATGACCAAGGAAATGTTTTGGAGTGAAAACGAACATGACGATGCGATTTAGCGTACTGGCAAGCGGCAGCACCGGCAACGCCTTTTATGTGGAAACGGATCGCCAGCGTCTGCTTGTCGATGCCGGTTTGAGCGGCAAACAACTGGAGGCGCTGTTTGCGCAAATCGGCCGCCACCCAAGCGAACTGCATGCGCTTCTTGTCACCCATGAACATAGCGATCACATTAAGGGGCTTGGCGTCTTAGCGCGCAAATATCGCTTGCCGATCTTTGCCAATGAAAAAACATGGCGAGCGATGGAGGCGGCGGTTGGGGAAATCCCGAGTGAACAAAAGTTCGTTTTTCCGCTCGGCGCGGTAAAGACGTTCGGCGATCTTGATGTAGAATCATTCGGTGTTTCCCACGACGCTGCCGAGCCGATGTTTTACGTCTTCCATTGCGGCGGAAAAAAACTCGCCTTGCTCACCGACACCGGTTATGTGAGTGAGCGGATGAAAAAGACAGTGGAGAACGCCGATGTGTTCGTGTTTGAAAGCAACCATGACATCGGCATGTTGCGGATGGGAAGGTATCCGTGGAACGTCAAGCGCCGCATTTTAAGCGATGTTGGCCACATTTCGAACGAGGAGGCGGGCTTGGCGCTGGCCGATGTGATCGGCGACCGGACGAAGCGAATTTATTTGGCCCATCTGAGCCAAGACAACAATATGAAGGAGCTGGCGCGCATGACCGTAGCGCAAACACTGGAACAAAAAGGCCTCGCGGTCGGCGGCCGCTTTCATCTGTACGATACCGATCCGCATCAGGCGACCGCGCTCGCTTGCGTCTAATGGCGGTGCGGCTTTGGCTGCGCAACGGGCAACGATTGGATTTTTTTCTCTGTTCATGATTATAATGAGGGATGGAGAGAAATATAGAAAAAGGTGGTGATGGGCATGGGATATTACGATGATCATTATGAATCGCACGGTCAAACGAGACGAACACGGCGCGGCGGTTCGTTTGCCTCGGCGTTCGTCGGCGCCATACTGGGAGGCGGGCTCGTGCTCCTTTCGATTCCAGCGCTTTCCCGTTGGGATATTCTCCCATATAATGTTGCCCCTTCCGAGCAAGCTGGCGGAGAAGAGCGGGCAGGGGACAATGGCACCCCTCCCATCCAGCAAAGCGTTTCTGTTGACGTGACCACAGCGGTCACGAAAGCCATCGCTCAAGTGTCGGATGCCGTTGTTGGCGTTGTCAATATTCAAGCGGCAGGCTTCTGGTCACAAGGTGAAGAAACCGGCGTTGGCTCGGGGGTCATTTACAAAAAGGCGGGAGGAAGGGCGTTTATCGTCACAAACCATCATGTCGTTGAAAACGCAAGCCAGCTGGAAGTCAGCTTGAAGGACGGAACGAGGGTGCCGGCGAAGCTGCTCGGGAGCGATGTGCTGATGGATTTGGCCGTGCTGGAAATTGAGGCGAAACATGTGAAAAAAGTCGCCCAGTTCGGCAACTCTGACGCCGTGAAGCCGGGAGAGCCGGTCATCGCCATCGGCAATCCGCTCGGTTTGCAGTTCGCAGGCTCAGTGACGCAAGGCATCATCTCCGGAACGAACCGGACGGTGGAAGTGGATTTGGACCAAGACGGCAATCCCGACTGGAATGCCGAAGTATTGCAGACCGATGCGGCCATCAACCCGGGCAACAGCGGCGGCGCCCTTGTGAATATTAAAGGGCAAGTCATCGGCATTAATTCCATGAAAATCGCCCAAGAGGCCGTCGAGGGCATCGGATTTGCCATTCCGATCAATGCCGCCATCCCGATCATTTCCGATTTGGAGCGATATGGTCAAGTGCGCCGCCCATATATGGGCGCGGAACTTCGCTCGTTAAGCGACATTCCGTCATATCATTGGCAAGCGACGCTTCATTTGCCGGCAAACGTAACTGAAGGTGCCGCCGTCATTCAAGTCGTGCCGATGTCGCCAGCGGCCCAAGCCGGCTTGCAGCAATTCGACGTCATTGTGGCGCTTGACGGCGAGAAGATTCGCAACGTGCTCGATCTGCGCAAGTATTTGTACACGAAAAAGTCGATTGGAGACCGGATGGATGTAACGTTTTACCGCGATGGGAAAAAACGGACAGTTACTTTAAAACTGGCGCGTGAATCGTATTAAAGTAAACAAGGCAGAAGGAGCGAGACCGCTCCTTCTTTCCGTGAAAACGCCGAACTGGTGCGGATTTTCATCCCTAGGTGGAGGGCGGGGCGCGCCGCCCATGGAACGTTTCTGTGAAAATGCCGCGCTGGCACGGTCGAGGGCAGATCGCTGCGCATGGAACTTTTCCATGAACGAACCGGTTGGCTGGCACGGATTCCTGCTCATAAACGGGCGATAAGGAGGGGAAGCGATGATATTCACATGTGAAGAACATATCGATGCCGCCATTGATGAATATGTGGATGAAACGGAACGAGCCCCTGACTTGGCCCCTGTGGATAACGATGAAAACAGGTGTTGGTTTTGCGGGAAGAAGGCCATATATGTAGTAGGAAGCTAATATTTTTACACAATATGTGGATATATATTGTGTATATGTGGATAAATGTTGTTGATAAAGTGTTTACAAGGTGGGGATGGATTGTGCATATTTGCATTGCCGCTGTGGGTAAGTTGAAAGAGACTTACCTAATTGCCGGAGTGAATGAATATAAAAAGCGGTTATCCCCGTATGCCAAAATCGAGATCATCGAGGTGGCGGACGAAAAAACTCCCGAGCGGGCGAGTCCGCTTGAAGAGGAACGAATCAAAGAGCGAGAGGGAGAGCGGCTGTTGGCTCACATCCCTGACAGCGCCTATGTGATCGCGCTGGCTATCGAAGGGAAGATGAAATCGTCCGAGCAGTTTGCTGCCCATCTCGATGAGCTGGCGACCTACGGGCAAAGCAACATCGCTTTCGTCATCGGCGGCTCGCTCGGCTTGAGCAGACGAGTGCTGGCGCGTGCTGATGAGGCGCTGTCGTTTTCAAAAATGACGTTCCCCCATCAGCTGATGCGGCTCATTTTGCTCGAGCAAATTTACCGCGCCTTCCGCATCAACCGGGGGGAGCCGTACCATAAGTAAGACAGATCGCTTCGTAAACAAAGCGGGCTGAGCTCGGCGTTCGCCCTGGGTGATAGCCGGGTTTTTCGCTTGTTCCGGTTGACCGGTGCGCTGGCGAGGGGATGGAAAAGGAGCGGCCTGACTAGGCAGCTCCCCCACATTGGGCAGACACTTTGTTTTTGCCGCTTTCTTTTGAGCGAAGCAATAAATGATCGGCATAAATGTACGCCTTTTCGATTGACATCGTCCCCTCGGCTCGAAAAAAGTAAAGACCAAAGGATGATGTATACGATACGGTCTGTTTGCCCGTCCCATAATCGACAAACACCGTGCTGCGTTGCACCGCTTTTCGCATTTCTTCCACAAGTTGGATGCATTGTTCAAAGGTGCGATGGCGCAAAAACATCGTAAATTCCTCGCCGCCGCTGCGGAATAGAAAATCTTCTTCTTGCAAAAATCGTCTCAAGATTGAGGTAAAGTGGCGGATGACTTCATCGCCGACCGCGTGATTGTATGTGTCATTAATTCTCTTAAAATTGTCGATATCGGCGACGACAACGCCGATCCATTCCCCTGTTCCGTTTAGCTTGGCAATCGTTTGGTCCATGAAGGCGCGGTTGTGGACACCGGTCAAAAAGTCGGTATAAGCCATTTTTTCAAAATGGTCGCGCTCGAGCTTATGCTGGATGCTTTGTGACTTGGAAAAAAAGGAGCGGCTGACGAAATAGTTGAGCAGAAACAAGCTTAAAAGCATGTCCCAGCGCTGCTCTTGCAAAAAGAGAAAC
The DNA here is from genome assembly GCF_000750005.1 of Geobacillus icigianus. GTDB lineage: Bacteria > Bacillota > Bacilli > Bacillales > Anoxybacillaceae > Geobacillus > Geobacillus icigianus. The sequence goes on from NZ_JPYA01000010.1 coordinate 41,533, forward strand.
AGCAAGCCATTGGTCAGCGCGGTTTTAGCCATATCAGCCCAGCTTCTCGTTTTAATAAAATCGAGAGCTTCGCGCCTTGTTTGAATGTCGCCCGTTATGTAGAAAATGACGATTAAGCAACAGTCAGTCAAGAAGGAAACGGTCGCAACAAGCAGGAAGATCAGCAGCCAAAATCCGATGAACGGAACGGTCTCAAACAGTGGAGCCAAGAAGCTGTATATGGCAAATGCCAGCGAATTGAATGTCACAAACGAGCCGATGTTGTACAGCGTGTGCAGCCATTCATCAGGCTCGGCGGTTTTCAAGTACTTTTTCGTCCCATGCTCTGTCAAGCGAAGCAACGCCTCGAACAGAAACAGTCCAAGCGGGCCGGCAAACAAGGCGAACGACAGGCTATAGTTGATGCCGTAGTCGACCGGAATGTTGTTTTTCGTTTTGTCGACGACGCGCAAATGCGAATATAAGCTCGAAAACACCCAGTAAAACAACAAGGCAACGGCATAAGTGCGATCAAGGACGGGCGGCTCGGACACAGCAACGATGATGATCGAAACGAAAAAAAGGATGAAAATCACTGGTCGCGCTTGAAATAACATCTCAACTCTCTCCTATGATCTGACCTCTGACCACTTTTGTGCTGGCGAAACAACGCCAAAGAAAAGGATGGCCAACCACCATGGCAGCGCGTTCCCGGTCACCGTTTGAGCGGCGGCAGGCGGCAGCGGGCGGTGAAGACGGCGCCCAAAGGCATGAATATGTTCTTATTTGGAACAAACAAACGAGCAGTTAAGTCTATTATAGTACTATATACATAATTGTGAAAATAGACAGAATGGCATGGTTTTTCGACTTTTTTCGCGAAATTTGACATGAACCCCAAAGCCAAGGAGGGGAAAAATGTGAAAATTGTCATTGCTCCTGATTCATTTAAGGAAAGTCTTTCGGCGCTCGAAGTCGCTGAGGCGGTGGAGCGCGGGTTTCGCGCCGTGTTTCCGGAAGCGGACTATGTGAAAGTGCCGATGGCCGATGGCGGGGAAGGAACCGTACAATCGTTGGTTGACGCAACGAATGGCCGCTTGATAAACGTCGAAGTGACAGGACCGTTAGGCGACCCTGTGCCAGCGTTTTTCGGCTTGCTTGGCGACGGAAAGACAGCGGTGATTGAAATGGCGGCTGCCTCGGGACTCCACCTTGTTCCGCGCCATCGCCGCAATCCGCTGCTGACGACGACGCGCGGAACAGGGGAATTACTTCGTGCGGCGCTCGATGCCGGGGCGACTCGCTTGGTGATCGGCATTGGCGGCAGTGCGACGAACGATGGGGGAGCGGGCATGGTGCAAGCGCTAGGTGGACGGCTGTTGGATCGCGACGGCCGCGACATTGGTCCGGGAGGAGGCGCTTTGGCCGATCTATATGCGATTGACCTTTCTGGGCTGGATCCACGCCTTGAACACGTTTGCATTGAGGTTGCTTGTGACGTCGAGAATCCGCTTACGGGGCCGAACGGCGCGTCCGTCATCTTTGGCCCGCAAAAAGGGGCGACGCCCGACATGGTCGCCGTTCTCGACCGGAATTTGGCGCATTATGCGGATGTCGTCGAGCGCGAACTCGGGAGGCGGGTCGGCGACATCCCGGGCGCTGGTGCGGCGGGTGGCTTAGGAGCGGGATTGCTGGCGTTTCTAAAGGCGCGGTTGAGGCGCGGCGTCGATATTGTGATCGAAGCCGTCCAACTAGCAGAACGCGTCAAAGACGCTGATTTGGTGATCACGGGCGAGGGACGGATCGATGGACAGACGGTTTTCGGCAAAACGCCGATCGGTGTCGCGAAAACAGCGAAACGGTTTGGCGTCCCAGTCATCGGCATTGCCGGGTCATTGGGGGAAGACAGTCATGTCGTGTTGGATCACGGCATTGACGCATTGTTTACGATTGTTCCTGGCGTCGTGCTGCTTGACAAGGCGCTGGAGCAGGCGGAGCAGTATGTGGTGCAGACGGCGCGACACATCGCTGCGGTGTATCGTCTTGGCCAAAGCAGAGGATGAGGACTAGGGAAAAAGAAAGCAGGCAGAGCGTCCCGGTCGCATCCAAGAGTCAACAATCAAGTGAGGACTAGAAAGTTGATGATCTAATCCCGGATACGGCTTTACAATGTCATTTCTCAACGAGAAAAAACCTTGTTACATCGGTTCGGCTTTTCACGCCTTCTCCCATTGATGAAAGGCAGTATCCATTTTTCACCAGTATTCTAGGAAAAAGAAAGCAGGCGCCCGTGCGAAACGACGGAGCGCCTGTTCCTTATCCAGCAGAGAGATCGTGCTAGGCGCGGCGAGCACGGCCCGTTTATTTGCCTGCCCGCGGCCATGAGGCGATCGCCTCGAGTGTCCCTTGGATCGTGAAGCGGCCAAATTGGTGCGGTAAAATCAAATGGTCCCCGTGGTGAAGCGGATAAGCGCGCCCATTGTGGATGAGTTCGCCTTCGCCCCGGAGGATGCTGACGATGAGAAACGGCTTTGTCTGCGCTGACGTGAACGTGTCATGGATGTTCCATTTTTGGACGCCAAAGTAATCCCCCTCCACGAAGGTCGTCACCGTTGCCCCCGGAAACTCGGCGACATAGGGGCGAACATCGGCGTCGCGGTGCGGAACCGTGGTGACGTCCAGCGCTTTTTCCAGATGGAGTTCGCGTTTCCGTCCTTGGCTGTCGACGCGGTCGTAGTCATAGACGCGGTACGTTGTGTCGGAGCTTTGTTGCGTCTCGAGAACGAGCGTTCCTTCGCAGAGCGCATGGATCGTGCCGCTCGGGACATAGAAAAAGTCACCGGGCTGAATGGGCACTTTCCGGAGCAGGCGGTCCCACTCCCCCGCCTCCATCATGGCGCGCAGCTGTTCCTTCGTTTCCGCATAATGGCCGTAAATCAACTCGGCCCCCGGCTTGCAGTCAATGATGTACCAGCACTCCGTTTTGCCGAGTTCCCCGCCCTCATGTGTCTTCGCGTAGTCGTCATCCGGGTGAACTTGCACTGATAAATCAGCGTTCGCATCCAAAATTTTTGTCAATAGCGGAAAACGGTCCGATGGAAAATGGCCGAACAAGTCGCGGCGTTCCTCCCAAAGTTGTCCCAGTGTGATTCCGGCAAACGATCCCCGGGCGATTTTGGTCTGGCCATGCGGATGAGCCGATACCGCCCAACATTCCCCCGTTTGCGCGGATGGAATCTCATATCCGAATCGTTCGGCCAACTTTGTGCCGCCCCAAATCCGTTCTTGGAATACAGGAGTGAGAAAAATCGGTTCAAAATCCATGCGTCATCCCTCCCGAAAACGTCATGCCGATGCCGTCCTTTATCCATTTTTATCTTACCATGAATGGCGCCAGCAGCAAATGAAAACGGTAAGCTCGTTGGACTGCAGGGCATGCGTGAATCGGGATCGGCTTTCCATTCGTCATGTCGCGTCCCATTCGATGCGGCGCAGCGGGCGCGTTGCCGGACCTTCGATGACGGCGCCATCGACCGAGAAGCGTGAACCGTGACATGGGCAGTCCCAAGTTCGATCTCCGCCGTTCCACTCCAATTCGCAGCCCATATGGGTGCATGTCGTATCGACGACATGGAGCATTCCTGCCTCGTCTTTGTAGGCGCCAGCTCGTTTTCCGTTGACCGCGACAACGGCCCCTTCGCCGCGCGCCAAATCTTGCGGCCGGCGGCTGACTGGCTCCATTTTCCCAGCCAACAAGTGTTTGGCGACATCTAAATTGGTGGTGAAAAATTGTTTCACACTCGGGTCGGCGTAAAAACGCGATGGGGAATACAAATCGCGATACCGGTTTTCGCGGCCGAGAATGAGATCGGACAGCAGCTGTCCGGCGGCGGTGCCGTTTGCCATTCCCCATTTTCGATATCCTGTCGCGACATAAATCGTCGGTGTGTCCGCTGTCATCGGGCCGATATACGGCACTTTATCGAGTGTCGTCAAGTCTTGGGCTGACCAGCGATAACGGATGTCCTTCACCGTAAACAGCTGAGAAGCGAATGAGGACAGCGCCTCGTAATGATGCATTGTCGGTACACCTTGGCCGGTTTTATGGTTCTCGCCCCCGATCAAAATCAGCGTCTCACCGTTGGCGGCAGCGGAACGAATGGAGCGCTTCGGATCGTCGGCGCTTAAGTACATCCCGCCCGGATACGGCTCGGCGACCGTGACTCCCAATACGTATGAACGTTCGGCGTACATGCGCGAAAAGTAAAATCCCCCATCGTAAAACGGAAAGTGGGAGCAAATAGCGACATGGTCGCACGCAATCCGCCGCTTGTTTCGGGTGATGACAGCCAACCGCTTCCCTTGTTCGATGTCTGCAGCGGGCGTATGTTCATAAATGGCGCCACCGGCGTTGACGATGACTTCAACAAGCTTGAGTAAATACGTAAGCGGATGGAACTGCGCCTGTTTTTTCATTACGACCGCCGCTGTCGCTGGCAGCGGCAGAGGAATCGAATCGACAAACGCGCCCTCAATGCCGAGCCGTTCGTACGCCTCCCACTCTTTCACAAGTTTGGGTAAAGAGGAGGAGGACGTTGTATAGACGTAGGCATCTTGTTCGCCAAAATCGCAATCGATTTCCCGGCTTTCGACGGTAAGGCGGATGAAGCGGAGCGCATCCATGCAAGCGTCGTAATAAAGGCGCGCTTTTTCCGCGCCAAAGTGACTGATCAGTTCATCGTAAATAAGATCGTGTTGAGCGGTGATTTTTGCCGTCGTATGGCCCGTTGTTCCGTTGAGCAATCGATCGGCCTCGACAAGAGCGACACGGACTCCTTGCGTGGCGAGCAAATAAGCGGTCGTAATTCCGGAAATGCCGCCGCCGATCACCGCAACATCAACGGAAATGTCTTCGTCAAGCGTTGAAAACGACGGAAGCGGAACGGAATCGCGCCAGTATGGTTCCACAGCTGAAGGAAGAGATGACATGGATGAAACCTCCTTGACTGTCCACAGTCTCGTTTTTGGTAGTTTGCTCTCGGTTATGGCGCGTTATTCCACCTATCCACACCCGTTTCTTTTTTCGCAACCGTCCGCAACGGTGGGAAAAGATGATACAATAGAAAGAAAAGAGAAAAAAGATTTTGCGAAAATAATGTTAAAGGAAGATCAGAAGTGAATAAATATACAAACCCGTTTCATGATCGCGCCCATTCATGGGCCGACAGTCTGATTTTGGAACATTACAGCGTAAGCGAGCTCAACTTTGAGACCGTCAATCACTATCGGGAGCGGTTTGCGCGGGTGAAGCCCGACCATCCGTGGAACGGCCTCGAGACAAAAGAATTTTTATACAAAATCGGAGCGTGGGGCAAACTGCGCGACAGCAGCAAAGAAGGGTTGACCCTCGCCGGATTGTTGATGTTCAGTGAAGAGCGGATCATCACCGAGGTGCTCCCGCAGTACTTTTTGGAGTATCGGGAGCATGCGGAGCGGGCGGAAGCCGGTTGGACGAAGCGCTTCACCTCGCAGGACGGAACGTGGTCGGGAAACGTCTACGATTTTTATTTTCGCGTGCTCGCTGAAGCGGAGCGCCACGTTTGGTCAGAAGAAGGGCGGATGGTGCTGCGGGAGGCGTTGGTCAACGCGCTTGTCCATGCGGATTATGGGGAGGAAGGCGGCATCATCGTAGAGAAGGACGGCGCTTCGTTTCGCTTTGCTAATCCCGGGCGGTTTCGCATTCCGATTGAGGCGGCGATGGCTGGGCAAATGAGCAACTTGCGCAACCCGAATATTTTTAAAATGTTTTTGCTGATCGACGTGTGCAAACGGGCCGGCTCCGGTTTGAAACGGATGAGTGACGGCTGCGGACGGACGCTCGCCGCTCCGGTCGATATTTCGCAACAAACCGCTCCCGACCGGACGATCGTGACACTATGCTTGTTGCCGTTTCCAGAAGAAACGAGCGCCACAATTGAAACAGGGATAGACGAAGTTGTGCAACAGATCGAACAAGAATGGATGGAATCAGGCGAGTTGGCTCGCGATGAAAACTTCGTAAATAACACTCCCAACTCCGTAACTAAACCGTTCAACTTCGTAAATAACGAACTAAACTACGTAAATAGCGGACCTAACTTCGTAAGCAAGGCCGGAAACTCCGTAAATAGCGATACCGACTCCATGAATATCTCGCCCAACTCCGTAACTAAACCGCCCAACTCCGTAAACAGCGCGCTCGACTTCGTAAGTAACGAAATCGGCATCGGCGGTACGAATGAAGAAGAAGAGGCGGTTGATGAACGGTTGTGGAAGATGGCGGAATTGGCGCGGCGAAAAAAGCGGCTCGCCCCAGCGGTGATGGAGGAATTGATCGTTCGTTTATGCCATGAACGGCCGCTTCGTTTAAAAGAACTGGCGGCGCTGTTGGAGCGAACGCCGGACGGGCTGCGCAACAACTACTTAGGGAAACTATTAGAGGAAGGAAAAATTCGTCTCCAATATCCGGATCAGCCCAATCACCCGCGTCAGGCGTACATCGGAGCCGACAAGAAGCAACTTGGTCGGCATGAATGAGGAAACTGGACCGATGCGCCGGAAGAAGGTTGAAAATCGGATCGGTCGGTGAACGATTGGAAAGGAACGAAAAAGCCGACAAGTGCCGCCGGTGGCAACAACTCATCGTCTTGGAAACGAAAGCGTCGATCGCGCAAACGAAGTGTAAGAAAAGCGAAAAGGAGAGGGTGTCCCAAAAGGATCGGGATACCCTCTTTCGTTCCTATATACGTGCTGACTGCTTCTGTTGCACGACATGTTGTGTCTATCGTGAAAATACCTGCCATTCGAACATCGGCAAAGGGATTTTTCATCCTTCTGATTGGTGACGAAATTGTTTCATCAAGGAAGTTATCTTGAAGACAGTCAACCTTTTGGACCAAGCTTTCCTCTCATTGCTAATATACAGCGGCTGCTGCACGGCATGTGGTGACTATTTTGAGAACAGTCAACCGTTTTGGTCAGTCTCGTTTTTCTGAATGATGCCGGCGAAACGGTCGGCGCTACGATCTCCGTCTGTCCAAGGAGGCCGTTTGAGGGGGCGTTTCGTTTTTCAGCCGGCTTGTTTTTTCGGATTCACGGCTGTGCTGACGACGATGCATGCCTTTTGCGAAATATACTGCTGTCAAGAGAAGGAGCCAGGCCGGACCAACCAATAAAGCGATGCGTGTATCCGGGAAGTATGCCATCAAGGCGACCACCGCGAGCAAAAAGGCCAACGAGATGTACGAGCTGTACGGATAAAACGGCAGCTTGAACGCGAGCCGCTTCACTTGTTCGGCGTTGAGCTGCTTGCGGAACTTCAGCTGCGACAGCAAAATCATCGCCCACGTCCAAATCGCGCCAAATGTCGCCACGCTTGTCACCCATTGAAACACTTTTTCCGATACATAGTTCAAGTAAACGCCGACCAGCATCGCCACGGCGGTGACAATCAAGGCAACGCCGGGAATGCCGCGGCTCGTTAGGCGGCCAAACGCCTGTGGGGCCTCTTGTTGTTCGGCGAGGTTAAACAGCATTCGGCTCGTGCTGAAAATGCCGCTGTTGCACGACGACAGGGCGGCCGTTAGGACGACAAAGTTAATGATGCCAGCCGCGGCGTGAATGCCGATTTTTTCAAATGTCAGCACAAACGGGCTCCCTTTTTCGCCGATTTCGTTCCAAGGATAAATGGACATGATGACAAACAGGGCGCCGACATAGAAGATCAAGATGCGCCAAAAAACGCTGTTGATCGCTTTGGTCAATGATTTTTGCGGGTTTTTGACTTCGCCGGCGGTGACGCCGATCATTTCGATGCCTAGATAGGCGAACATCACCATTTGTAGTGACATCAAAACGCCGCTGATTCCATGCGGGAAAAAGCCGCCATGTTTCCAAAGGTTGCTGATGCCGGTGGCAACGCCCCCGTTGCCGATACCAAAAGCAATCATGCCAAAACCAATGACAATCATGGCAACGATCGTGACAATTTTGATGAAAGCAAACCAAAACTCAAACTCCCCGTAGGCTTTGACAGCAAGAAAGTTGACCAATGTCATGACCATTAATGCCGCCAGCGCCCACACCCAGCGCGGCGTGTCTGGAAACCAAAATTGCATGTAAATGCCGACGGCAGTGATTTCCGCAATGCACGTAACGACCCATAAAAACCAATAATTCCAGCCGGTCAAGTAGCCGGCCAGCGGGCCTAAATATTGGTAAGCGTAGCGGCTGAATGAGCCGGCGACCGGATGGTCAACGGCCATTTCCCCTAGCGCGCGCATAATGAAAAACATGACGACACCGCTTAGCGCATAAGCGAGTAAAACCCCTGGGCCCGCCATTTCAATCGCCGAGGCCGAGCCAAGGAACAGGCCGACGCCGATGGCGGCGCCGAGCGACATCAGTGAGATATGCCGTTCTTCCAATCCGCGATGCAATTGCGGCTGTTTTTGTTCCATTTCTTTTCCCTCCTTAAAACTAAGAATAGCAAAATCATTTTCTAAAAAATGATTATTAAAACGCTTACAATAAAATATTAATTGATATAATAACTATTTGTAAACGGGCAATGGTTTCTAATTGATATTTAAAAAATAGTTTGAATAATATTTAAAAATAATGGAATT
>NZ_JPYA01000011.1 GCF_000750005.1 Geobacillus icigianus
CTTTGGCCGTAATAAGATTTATAGACAAATTAATTTAATTAATCAATATGAAAGTGTTGCAAAATGCATAATGGATAGTAATCACGAGTGTTGATTATCCAAAATTATACATACGCCTTCCATAAATTTGGGCATACTCAAACAAAGCAGCGGCCATCCCGGATTTCCAATCGAGAGGAAGCTGCCCAGAGAAAAAACGGCGAACGAACGAAATGAAGGAAAGAGAGACGTTCGTCTGTTTTTTGGTTTGATCATACAGCCATCGCAGCAACACATACGCGATGAACGCCGCAAACAGTTGGTTGTATACCGCATTTTCCGTCGTGCCAAACAAGGTCGGGACATTCAGATATTGCTTCACCCAACGGAAAAAGACCTCAACAGTCCAACGTTGTTGGTACATGTCGGCAATGGTTTCCGCAGACGCATGGAAGAGGTTCGTCACGACCCGAATGTCGCGGCCATTCGCATCTCGAAAGATCACCACCCGGTGACGCTTGGTGGAGCGGCATTGTTTCGTCCCCAACTGGCACGTGAAGTCGGCTTGAACCGATGAGGATGTGCTGGAAAGGCGTTTCAAGCTTTTTTTCTGATGGAGTTCGATGTTGTCCTTCATCCGAATGACAAAGAGCTGATGTTGCTCCACAAATCGATCGAGGCGTTCGATTTTGAAATACGCCCGGTCTTCCACCAGCCCTTGTTGAGCGTTCGTCAACTGTTCTCCCACCGGGCCATCATGACGCAGTCCGATGGTTTCCACCACGTCTGCCGGCAACGAGGATTCCGGCGAATACGCGACGTGCAGCTTCACTCCGGCGCGTTCGCCGTGATACGGCGCCCATGGCAGGCGGTTTTTCCCGACCGTGACGGTCGTCGAATCCACCACCCGAAGCGGTTTGGGAAATCGAAGCGAACGGCGGGTTTGGCGGTTGCACTTGGAAATGATCAACGCCAACAAGCGTTTCATGATGCCATAGGGAACTTCTTTCGCTTTCTTGGATACAGTTGAATAATGGAATCGCGGCAATCCATACAGAGGCCCCACATCGGCTCCGTGGCGAAAGCTTTTCCATTGATGCATGGCGGCCAGCAGGAAGAAGTGAATCAACTCGCGCAACGTAAAGGTTCGAGACGAATCACGATACCCAACCGCTTCGGCAATCAGTTGAATCTCTTCATCCGAAACAAGTTTTTGCATCAAATTCGGGAGTGTGGTATGCTTGTTCATAGAGAGCACCTCCTGGGTTTGTTTGTGTCGCTACTCACATTCTACAGGAAAGGTGCTCTTTTTTCTATACCCTTTGGATTTTATTGGATAATCAACACGCCTGATATCCCATTATATGATGAAAAAATCGAAGGATGGGTTGGAAGGGGAAGTAGGCAAAATAACATCTGCCGAGAGGGCTGCCGCAAAAGGGTTCCCCGGGATCAAAACCACTAAAAATGGTAATCCAGACTTTGCTGGAACAGAATATTTATATCCTGTTGAAGAAGGGCAATTAAATATAGTAAAAATAAAAATGACAGGGAGTAGATCAGGGGATTTCCTCGAAGCGAATAAGGCAGCGGGGTTTGCTGGGACTGGAAGAAAATCCCCACATCCGGATTATACATGGCATCATTTGGATGATTTTGATCCCGAAACCGGCACAACAACTAT
>NZ_JPYA01000012.1 GCF_000750005.1 Geobacillus icigianus
ATCGTACGACTTTCACCATCTTCCGCATGTCAAAACGCAGAGTGAATCGAAGAAAGCGCTCTGGGTGACGCTGGCGCTGACGATATTGTTTACCGCTGTGGAGATCGCCGGGGGGATTCTTTCAAACTCGCTCGCCTTACTGTCCGATTCCGCCCATATGGCTTCCGACGTATTGGCGCTCGGGCTGAGCATGATCGCTCTTTACTTGGCGACACGTCCGCCCAATCCTCGCTTTACATTCGGCTTTTTGCGGTTTGAAATCATCACCTCGTTTTTGAACGGTCTGACGCTGTCCGTCATTGCGCTCTGGATCTTGTGGGAAGGCATTCAGCGCTTTCTCCATCCACAGCCGATCCAGTTTCGCCTCATGCTCGGGATCGCTGCGATTGGCCTCGTCGTCAACGCGACGCTGACGATCGTCTTAAGCCGAAGCACGAAAACGGAAGACAACTTGAACGTTCAGAGCGCCCTTTGGCATTTCATCGGCGACTTAATCAGCTCGATCGGTGTCATCGTTTCCGCGCTTCTCATTTATTGGACCGGTTGGACAGTATTCGACCCGATCATCAGCTTGGTGATCGCCGCCATCATTTTCACGGGCGGGGCAAAAATTATGCGCGAATCGTATCTCATCTTAATGGAAGCCGTGCCCGAACAATTTGACCTCGAACAAATCCGCGCCGACATTCGAACGATCGAAGGGGTCGAAGACGTGCATGATCTGCATTTATGGGCCATCTCGACCGATCATTACTCGCTGTCGGCTCACGTGTTTGTCAGCGAACACATCCAACCGCTTTGCGTCATCTTGGCGGTGAATGAACTGCTCCAAAAGAAATATGGCATTGCACACGCAACCATTCAGGTCGAACATGCAATGCTCCATGACCACGGAACCTATGGTAAAGCATTTTTAGAGAAAAAAAGAATAGGAAGATGATAAAGCTCCTTACCAAATGAATGGAGGCTGTTCCTAAGAGGTGTACCCAACCATTTGGGAACAGCCGCTTGAGAAGTGAGACGAGGAGGCTATATGTTCTCTTCAATCCCGTCTTCTACCTATCCCCCAAATGTGAGCGCCACTTCATAGGCATACATTTGATTCCCAAGAACGTAATCAAGCGGTGCTTTTCCCCGCTGATCATGCGCTTTGCGAAATGCTTCGCTTTTTGTCCAGCCAATAAACGCATCTTTTGTCTCCCACATGGTGCAAACACGCACTTCATCATAATTGTTTGGTTGTTCATTTACCAAAATATCCAAACGCACAAATCCAGGTGCTTTTTCAATTCCTTTTCTTTCTTCAAATCTTTTCACCAGCTGTGATGCGAACCCTTTCTTTACGCGAATCTCATTAGCCACTAAATACATTGCAGTCATTCTTTCGTGCCCTCCTAATGCTTTCCTTTCACATCGAAAAATTACGATCTACCTTCCCTACTTACTCACATGACTCCATGAATCACCGAGCCAACAGTGGAACTGTGCGACTGCTTAGCGGCAGCAGCATCTCTTCTTCTTTTTGGAAAGAAAAACGGTTGATGATCCTCATCATACACAATGTGTACATCTATTCCGAAAACTTCTCGGAACATTTCCCCGCACATCACCTGCTGCGGCGCTCCCTCATAAACAATACGCCCCTGTTTGACAACAATCATTCGGTCGCTGTATTGAGCTGCTTGATTGATGTCATGCAACACCATGACAACTGTAACTCCCCATTGTTTATTGAGTTGCCGAACGAGCTCCATAACTTCCAGCTGATGAACGATATCCAAATGATTCGTTGGTTCATCCAACAGCAGCAGTTTGGGGCATTGAGCAATAGCCATCGCAATCCAGGCTCTTTGCCGCTCCCCACCCGACAACGAGGGAAGAAAACGATTGGCATATGATGTAAGATTCGTTACATTCAGCGCCCATTCAATAACTCGTTGGTCTTCTTGACTGAGATTCGTTGCCCATCGTTGATAAGGATATCTTCCTAACTCTACTAATTCCGATACCGTTATGTCTAACAAATGATTTGTCAACTGTGGCAGCATCGTCATCGTTTGTGCTAATTCTTTCTGCCCCCACGACTTCAGCTGTCGTCCATCCAAAATAACCGTTCCTTCCAAAGGCTGAAGAAGGCGGGCTACAATGCGGAGCAATGTCGACTTCCCCGAACCATTCGGACCAATAATACTAGTGATTTCACCTTCTCGAATCTCCAAATTAATATGTTCAAGAGCAAACGAATCCGAGTGGCGATAGACTACATCACGAACGAAAAGCACCGAGCCCACCTCTTTTATAAAGGATATATAGAAAGAACGGGCCACCTAAAAATGAGAGGACCAACCCAACCGGAAGTTCGACTGGATCAAACCAACTGCGCGCCAATGTATCTGCCAAGACAAGAAACGCTCCTCCAGCTAGTGCCGAAAAAGGCAAAACCACTCGTTCATCATCGCCAACAATCATTCGGACAATATGTGGAATGACCAAACCGATAAATCCGACCATTCCCGATACGCTGACAGCAATTCCAGTGAGCAATGCGCTGACAACAATTAAGAAGAACCGAGACCATTCGACATGATGACCTAACAGCTTCGCCATATCGTCTCCCAATCGCAGTAAGCGAATGGGTTTGATAGCCAGTAAAGAAAGAAGCAAGCCCGGGACTCCGTACATCAACAACAATTTCGCTTGCTCCATGGTAGCGCCGCTGATGACCCCAGTCATCCATGGCAGTACTGCTTCAACCCGATCGCTGTATAACAGCATAATGGCGCTCATCGTCGCTCCTACTACCGCGTTGATCGCCACGCCTACTAGCACGATCCGTCCAATCGATGTTCCCTTCGCTTGCCACGATAAAGCGTACACTATCATGGCTGTGATAAACCCGCCTACAAATGCCGCAATCGGCAGCACAGCTAAATGTTCAGGAAATACAATTGTAATCGTTACAGCCATCAACGCAGCACCTGATGACACACCGATAATCCCCGGATCAGCCAGCGGATTTCTCATCACCCCTTGCATAATCGTTCCTGCGACAGCCAAACACATGCCGACAATCATGCCGACAATTGTCCTTGGCAAACGCAAGTCCCAAACGATCGTTTCGTTAGGAGTGTGTTTTCGTTCAATTAAGCAATCCCATACTTGCACTAAGCTTAGTTTGACACTTCCTGTAATAATTGAATAAACAAATACAGAAAAAAGGAACACAAGTAAGACCATCAATGTTAAAACTCTGCGCCGATAGTATGGATGCCGCTTCGCTCCCACAGCCATGACTTGCCTATCCATTGTTAAATCACCGCCTTTTTCCCTTTCAGCTAGGGAAACAAGCTGAAACCAATCCCTCCGCCTCTTCTTCTTTTACTAGCTGTTGTGGTAATGGAAGAAACGATTCAAAAAGACCATTACTTCACTTTCACTTTTCGTAATTCTTTATTCATGTACTCTAACGCTTTTCCGACGTTCACTCCAGGATTGGCAGCAAACAATGAATTAGGGAGGAAAACCACTCTGTTATTTTTGACTGCCCGCAAGTTTTTCCATGCACTTGTTGATAATAACTTCATGAATTCTTTTTTCACTTGCGCCTGATTGCCATGAGCAATTATAAAAATCACGTCCGGATCACTCTGGATAATGCGCTCACTGCTCAGGGAAGCGTAACCGGGATACTCTTTGATTTTGGGAAACTGAGCAGCAACGTTTTCACCGCCAGCCTTTTTCAACACATCACCAGCATAAGAGTTCGGTAATGCTGCCAAAGAAGTGACTCCTGCTCCAAAAACAATCAATGCCCGAACTTTTGTTTTGGACTTGCTGTATGTCTTGATTTTTTTATCAATTCCACTGACAAGCGCTTTTGCTTTAGACGATTTTCCAAACAGATTTCCTAATAAAATAATGGATTGTCGAATATCATCGACCGAATCGCCTGATGTCAGCACCACTTTCAATTTGAGAGATTCAGTCTTTTTCAAATAGCTTTGAAATGATTTGGAAGCGATGATTACATCGGGCTTGAGACTCACAATCTTCTCGAAATTCGGTTGATGGATATTTCCAACTTCGGGAATTCTTTTTAGTGAGCGTGCAACCGGGACGTTGGTTGTCGGCCTCCCTACGACAGAAATCCCTAAGGCTTGAAGAGTGTTTAAATCACCGCTTCCTAATACTACCACTCGTTTTGGCACGCTCTTGAATTTCACGATTCTCCCCGCCAAGTCTTTGACCTTGACACTTTTGTCTGCTGCATGGACACTTCCTGAATAGGCTGCCAATCCTCCTAGCAACAAGCAAAATACGAGAAGCAACGATACGAATCGTCTCATGGTGAGCACCCCCTATTAATGATTTTGATTATTATTATCATTAACACTTACATAAATGATATTAATTGATAATGATTATTCTTGTCAATAAAAATTTGCAAAACAAAAAATTTTTGGTTCAACACCAGAACGCGACTTAATAGACGGTCCATTCCGCTGAACAAGTGTAGGCGTTTCCTGTCCCTTCTTGGACATATACACCAAGAATGCAATAAAAAATCAAGAACAACGTTTGATGAAGAGCCAATTTTTTATCTGCCCACTTTCATTCCCGTCAAATCAAGGTCTCTAAGAGGAAGAAAGGAAAGCAAGAGCGAATACAACGATACAGATATCAACTGAGAAAGGAAGGGAAACCTTATGGAAATCGAAACGATCTTCTCGTTTTTCGGCGTCGCTGTTTTGCTTACGTTAGCCCCGGGCCCGGACATTTTGTTCGTCATCGCCCAAAGCCTGTCCCAGGGCAAACAGGCGGGCATCGCCACCGCACTCGGGCTGTGCACCGGCCTGCTTGTCCATATCAGTGCCGCCACGTTTGGCGTCTCAGCCATCATTTATCAGTCGGCCTTGGCCTTTGCCGTCGTCAAATACGCAGGGGCCGGGTATTTGCTGTACTTGGCATGGCAGGCGTTCCACGAAAAAGACGCTGGCCTAGCACTCGGGCGTCAAGAGCAGCTCGCCTTGAGATCGCTGTACAAAAAAGGCATCTTGATGAACGTGCTCAATCCGAAAGTGTCGCTCTTCTTTTTGGCGCTCCTGCCGCAGTTCGTTGATCCATCAGCGGGCCGCGTGCCGCAACAGATGTTGCTTCTTGGCGCCGTCTTCCTCATTCAGGCACTCGCCGTGTTCACCTTGGTGAGCATCGGCGCGGAAAAACTCCGCCACTGGCTGCTGTCGAACGAACGAATCGCTCGGCAAATCCAGTGGCTTAAAGGCATCCTGTTCGCCGCCATCGGCATCCAAATCGCCTTCAGCGAGCGGCCGTAGCGGCCGAAAACGAAACGAGCGGGCTGTTTTTTCAGCCTGCTTAAGATTTTTTAGCAGCTGCACACCTAGTTGACAAAGCGGGCCATCAAAAGCAAATCCCAATACGTCTTGTCATCGATTTTCGCCGCGTTTTTCTTCACCCCTTCTTCCACAAATCCAAACTTTTGATACAATCGAATCGCGTTCGTGTTGTCAGCGACGACTTCGAGGCAAACTTTTTCAATAAACGGATGTTCCGTTGCCCACTCAAGAAGCGTCGCAAGCAGCGCCTTGCCGACCCCTTGGCCCCGAAAGCTGTTTTTCACGCTCATACCAAAAGCCCCTTGGTGCTTCGTCCGTTGCTTATTACCGTTATGAAAATCCAAAAACCCGATGATATCCCCTTCCTGCTCGGCGACAATCGCCAGCTTTCCGGGATCATCCATCATTTGTTGCAACCATTGTTTTTGCTGCTCGCTCGTGATTGTTACTTCCGATGCCGTCGTCAGCAAATACGACGCTTCCGCCGCCACCGCCTTCACAAACGCAACGACCCGCTCGGCATCCTCGGGCCATGCCGTCCGTATAACAATCGGTTGGCCGCTCGCTATCACCACCCGTCTTGGTTGGATGGTTCCCATAACGATCCCTCCTTACTTGATGTCCATCCGTATAGATTCGCAAACGCGATGGCAACATCCTGCATGAAAACAAAAACATCCTCTGTCTCATAGTTGTATTGAAACATTTGCCCATTCACGACGAGCACATTTGTGCGGCGATGCGCGCTTACTACGAACACTGTCCCATTTCGGCGCGCGCCGTCCGCGAGTTTCGCCCGCCATCGTTGGGCGCAGTGACACCCACCATGGAAGCTATTTTCTCTTTAGGAACGGACATCAATGACGCCCTCGCCCGCTGGATCGAGCAAGGCATCGCAGAAGGCGTTGTCCGTGAAACCGCAGACGTCATGATGGCCGTGTACGTGTTTTCTGCACAACTGCATGCGTTGTTTGACCTTGTCGAAACAAAGGGATCGTTTTTGCTGCCGACACTCGGCAAGACGAAAGAGCAGTTTTTTGCCTACGGCCAGAAGATGATTTTCAATAGCCTCGCAAAGGAGCCGTTGCTATGAAACCAAATGAACCGAGCATGACCGCATTGATGTCCTGTTTCGTCCGCGCTTATCATACGGAACATGACACGCCTGTCATTTTTCGTGACGATATGGCCAGACAGCTGATCACGGATGAAGAATACAAACAAATCCAAACCTTTCTCGCCAACGGCTCTATTCATCAAAAAAATCGACCGAGTCCTCTTTTAAGCATCCCGCTTCAAAGAAAGACTCGGCCGACAGGTTCCTTCTTATTGCCCTTTCGTCACCATCGCTGTGGTCGCATCACTATGGTTTTGTGCGGCGTCTTCCTGCATCACAATGACCGTCAGCTGACCATGGTTCAATGCGGACAGATCGAGCGTCTTGGAAAAACTCCCATTCGAGTCCGCCGATGTCCATGCAACAAGCGATTTTTGCCCATCCGTAATGATGATTTGCACCAATGCGTTGCTTTCTGCCGTTCCTGCGATCGTATAGGCCGCTTGATTTTGGTTTGTAACGGCTGGCAGGGCGTTCAACGATGGAGCGTCAACAGCGGTATCCTTCCAAACCGTCGTGGTTGCCTCTAGGCTTACATTGCCTGTAACGCTCGTTTGAACGGCTGTAATGGTAATCAGTCCATCGCTTAACGGCGAAATATCCGCTTCTACGCGGTATCTCCCGTTTTCGTCCACCGTACCGACTGTGCTGATTTCATTCGTGCCATCGGACAACGTGACCTCCACTTCCGCTCCTGGTTCTCCCTTGCCCGTGACTTCATAAGCGGTTGCATCTGTGCTGGCATTCACATATCCTTTATTGTCAATAGACGGCTTGGCCGGAGAAGCCAACGATTTGATGAGGACGACGCTTGCCATCCGGCTTTCATTCCCCGCCTGATCGATCGTTTTCACACGGATGATGACCTTCCCATCTTTCAGCGAAGACGTATTGATCTCTACTTCATAGTTTCCATCTTCATCTACCAGCCCGCTTGCCAAGACGGATTTTTTTCCATCGGCAGCCTCCACCACCACTTTCTCTCCAGGCGTGCCTGTCCCTGTGACTGGATACGCTTCATAGTTGAAAGCGTTAATATATCCTTCATTCAACAGTTCAGGAGCCTCTATGCTCACATCTTTCCGAAGCACGTTCTTCGATTGGCCGCTTTGGTTTCCTGCCGAATCCACGCTAACCGCGGAGACCGTCATCTCTCCTTCCGCCAGTTTTCTTGCATCGATCACCGCCCGGAATCTCCCTTTGCCGTCTGCATGCACCGTTTTGGTAATGCGCTGCTTTCCATCGCTCAACGAAACCTTCACAACGCTATGGGGTTCTGCTGTTCCTTGAACAGCATAAGCGTTCTGCTGCTTGGCATTGATCCATCCTTTGTTCGTGATCACCGGAACGGAAGGAGCCTTCGTATCCTTGATCATCTTTTTCTTTACACTGCTGTACTTCTGACCCTTGACGATTTGGATGACAGATAGGGTTAGCGTCCCGTCCCGTAACGTCGATACGTTGACCGGCGCCTCAAACGCTCCGCTCTTTTGAACAACAGTGTAACGAGTGACAGATGCTTTTCCATCGGTGATGACAATTTTGATCTTCGCTCCCTTGAGCCCTTTTCCTTTTACGATATACTCTTTTACAGTCGAAGCATTCACCGGCTGTGCACTTTCAATGGCAAGCTTGGCCGGTTTCGCCGCATATGCTTCAGACTCCGCCGCCCCCACTATGGCTAAACTGACGGCTGCGAAACTAGAAACCACCCATTTTTTCCAACCCATACCGATCCCCTTTTCATGATAATTTTGCTCGTCGAAGCAGAAAGAGAAAATACGGCGCACCGATGAAGGCCGTTAAGATGCCGACCGGAATTTCGATTGGCGCCGCGATGGTTCTTCCCACCGTATCCGCGCCGATCATCAACATCGCTCCTAATAAGGCGCTGACCGGAATGAGCCGCTGATAATCCGCCCTTGTCAACAAACGGGCGAGATGGGGGATGACGAGTCCCACAAATCCGATCGGACCCGATACGGCCACGGCGCTTCCGCACAAACCGACCGCGATGAGGAAGATCAGGAAGCGCGCCGCCTGAACACGCATTCCCAAGCTTGCGGCGACATCATCGTGCAACTGCAAGACATTCAGGCGGCGATAACAAAGGTAAGCCAACGCGAGCCCCATCACCGACCAAGGAACAATGAGAGCAACATGTTCCCATGTCCGTCCCCATAAACTCCCCGCCAACCAAATGACCGCAGCATCAATCCCTTTGGTCGCAAAAACCAAAATCCCCGTAACAGCCGCCTGAAACAAGGCGTCAAAAGCAATCCCTGATAGAGCAAACCGCCCTTTATCCATCCCTTTCTTCCAGGCAAACGCATACACGCAAAGGCCGGCGAAGAGAGCCCCGAAAAAGGTGGCAAACGGCAGGCCGCTGGCAGGAAAGTGCGGAATGATCAGCAATGCCAGCACGGCAAACAAGCTGGCGCCAGCCGTCATTCCAATGACATTCGGAGCGGCAAGCGGGTTTTGCGTCACGGCTTGCAACAGCGCCCCCGATACGGCGAGGTTGGCACCGACAAACATCCCAACCAATATTCTTGGCAAGCGATATTCCCACACGATTTCCCCGTTGAGGGAAGACGTTCGGTTGAACAATGCCTGCCATACTTGCGAAACAGGGATTTTCACATCCCCGAAACAAGCGGCGAGAGGCACGATGATGACAAGAAGCAACGCCAAACCGGCCACAAGTCCCAAATCACGCTTACGCATTCCATTCTCCCTGCTTCCTAATCAAATACAAAAAGTATGGGCAACCAATGGCGGCGGTAAACACCCCGACGGGAAGTTCAATCGGCTGCGCCACTAAGCGTGCAAGCAAGTCCGCCATCAAAAGCAACATTCCCCCGCACAAGGCGCTGACTGGAATGATATGCCGATAATTCACACCGACCATTTTTCGGACGATGTGCGGGATCATCAAGCCTATAAACCCGATCACCCCGGATACGGACACCGCACTTCCAGCCAAAATAATAATGATGACTGCCATCACTGTTTTGAGAATTCCCACGTGAATACCAAGCCCTTTCGCTGTATCATCGCCCAGCTCCAACAGATCCAGTTTCGAAGCGATCATGATGGAGACAAGCAAGCCGGCGAGAGACCATGGCGCGATCATCGAAAAATGACGCCATGTCAATCCATTTAACCCGCCGGCCAACCAGGCATATACGGCGGCCGCATCTTGACCAAGCAAGACCAAAATTCCAACCGTGATCGCATGCAAAAATGCGCTGACAGCCACTCCGGCAAGGGTCAAACGAACCGGGGAAAGAGCGCCTCTCTTCAAGGACAAACTGTATACGAGAGCCCCTCCAACCGCCGCCCCCAAAAAGACAAGGGGAGAAAAGAAAAACAGGGGAAGGCCGGCAAAAAAATATTCGATAAGGACAACCACCACAGCAGCGCCGCCCGACACCCCCATGATTTTCGGCTCAGCCATCGGATTCTTGGTTAAGCACTGCATCATCGCGCCAGCGACCGCCAGATTCGCCCCAATCAAAACCGCTAGAAGGGCGCGGGGAAAGCGCAGATCCCAAACCACCGTTCGTGCTTTGGATCCATCGTCATGAAAAAGAACATCGATCACCTTTTGAACCGGCACGAAAAACGGACCAGAGACCAACGAAACGATCATCAACAAAACGATGCCCAATCCTGCTATGGAGCTGATCCATATGGCTTTTTTTCCGTATGTCAAAGATGACATCCTCTCGCTAGCCCCATCCCATCACTGATAGCGTTTTAAAATGGATGCTGCTTCTTTTACAATCAATTTCGCTGCCAACGGTCCCCGACTGCGAGACCAAAGATCGCGATTGACTTCCACCACCCGCTTCTTTTTCACCGCTTTTAATTGGGACCAAATCGGGTTGGCTTTCACTTTTTTCAGATCATTCTTCCCAGGATCTGTATAGGCAAACAGCACATCTGGGTCGATTTCTAAAATTCGTTCTAAACTTACCGTTTTAAAGTCGGAGTATTCATCCCCTTTTTCCTTAAAGGCATAATCCGCCTTAAGGGCAGTAAAAATCGATCCAGAGAATGAGTTGTCCTGCCATACGTTAATGCCATCTTTATTGACGAAAAAGCCCAATACACGAAGATTTTTATCTTTTAATTTTGCTTGTTGCGATTTCAATTCTTTATAAAACTGGTTCACGAACGATTTTGCCTTCGCCTTCCGGCCTAAGATGTCTCCCAATACAAGGAGCTGGTTCATCGCCTCTTTGTAGCTGTTTGCGCGGAATCCCGCCACGGGTGCAATCTTTTTCAACTGAGGAATCATCGCTTTATGAAACTCAAATTCATGGTCGATAATGATTAAATCCGGTTTGAGCGCTGCAATTCTCTCCAAACTCGGGGCGCTAAGAGCCCCAACGCTCGGTACACCTTTTAATTTATTGCGCAAGTATGTAGGCACCGTTCCCGAATTCGAAATCGTATAGCCCACCGGCTTTAATCCTAACGTAACCACGGCATCGGTCCCCGCCATGCTTAACGTGACAATCCGCTTCGGGGTTCCCTTAATCACCAGCTTGCCAAGCTCTGTTTTAAACACCCTTGTCTTGGCTGCAGCCTGCACCGATGCGGCCGGTTGAGCCAATGGCACAAGCAGCACGAGCAGCGCCATCAGCACGGCAAGAAGAGAAGTCCATTTTTTCTGTACCACGTTACATATTCCCCCTTCAACTTCTATTTAATAATGATAATCCTTATCAATCGAGATCATAATTGATATTGAATATCTTTGTCAATAAAATGATAAAAAATCCTTTGTCTTTCCCCCATCAACATGCCGCTTCATCCATGATGCCGCATTTCTTCATCAATGAGCTAGTGGAGATTGACTTGGTCGCAACGAATAAACCAAATGATTCCGGTCATGCTAAAAGCGAACCTTGGTGTGGAAGGAGACGAACAAACATGAACTTACAATCCGGCAAATTGTACTGGCCCACCACCTTGCCAGCCCCGCCGAGCTACCCGGTCTTGGAGGAAGATATTGACTGCGATGTACTCATTATTGGCGCAGGCACCTCGGGCGCCCAATGCGCCTACTTCCTGAGCGACACCGACCTTGACATCGTCGTCGTCGACAAGCGAAAAGCGGGACAGGGGAGCACGGCTGTCAACACCGCCCTCATTCAATACTTGGGGGAAAAAATGTTTTTCGAGCTGATCAACAGTTTTGGCGAAGCATACGCAGCCCGGCATCTCAAGCTTTGCGAACAGGCCATCCGCGATCTCGCTCAGGCTGCCGGAAAGCTGCCGCTCGATTGCGAATTTGTCACCCGCGACAGTTTGTATTACGCCAGCTCTTCTGAAGATGTAAGCAAGTTGGAAAGCGAATACGCCGCTCTCCAGAAACACGGCTTTGCCGTCGAATGGTGGACGGAAGAGCAAATCGCCCGCCACTACCCGTTCCGCAGACCCGCGGCGATGCTGACGAAAAACGATGGCGAAGTCAATCCATACAAACTGACGATCGGCTTGCTTGAATACGCCAAAAACCGCGGTATCCGCCTGTTCGAACAAACCGAAATCAACGGAAAAAAACTAGAAAAAGACAAAGCGATATTTTATACGAAAACAGGAGCGGTCATCCAAGCAAAATCCGTCATCATCGCCGCGGGATATGAAACGTTAGATTTCAAAAAGGACCGGAACGCTGTGTTGACGAGCACGTACGCGGTAGTCACCAATCCGGTCGATGATTTCTCGAGCTGGTACAACCGGACGCTCATCTGGGAAACCGCCCGTCCCTACATTTACATGCGGACGACCGCTGACAACCGCGTGATCATTGGCGGGTTGGATGAAGATACGACCTACGCCGATGAACGCGACGCGAAACTCATCCATAAGCGCGACCAGTTGATCGCCGAATTCAACCAGCGCTTCCCCACCATCAACGTGCAGCCGGAATTTTACCTCGGCGCCTACTACGCGGGCACGCATGACGGCTTGCCGATCATCGGGGTGTATGACGAATATCCGAACTGCTATTTCGTCTATGCTTACGGGGACAACGGGGCGGTCTACAGCATGGTGCTTGCCAAATGCCTGCGCGACTGGATCGCAGCCGGCCGAAGCGATGACGCCCAACTCTATCTGCCCGAGCGCCCCTTGGCCTCCACGCTGCGGACGTGATCATACCTTTTCGCGCACACGGACGGTCACAAAACGATCGTTCCTCATGGGCTGGGGCAAAAACCAAAGGCTGGAAACAGAGATGGGGATCGAAAAGGGCGGCCCTTGGCCTTAAGGCAAGTACAGGATGTCCAACCAATGTTTCAGCGCATCGGCAGGAGGAAAAGGGGGGCAACACACGCGGAACCCCCCTCCCTCTCCCCAGCCAAATTCGCCGACTTCACTCCGCTTGTCCTTTGAGACCAACTTTTGCGCCTAATTCCGCAAGCCGCATACCAATCTATGGTGAATAGCGACTCTGCTAACACCATCTTTTTCTATCAGCCGTCTTCAATGCAAAAGCTCTTTTTAAGCCATTGAGTATATGAGATCATAGAATTGTTTAAAGAGAAAATACAATTGATATCAGTGGAATCCAAGGAATGATGTTGATTACTTGATAATTGTCATATTACCTCCCCATACTGCTCCTGCAGCAGTACCAACCTCAACTTTCTGTTTGTTACCTCCACTTAGGACCATTTCAATCGTTCCACCAGTTGCCGCTCCCCAAGCTGCCCCTTTAGCAGCACCATTAGCAATGGATTTTTGAAGGAATTTCGGATCGTTCGGGAAAGCTTTGTGTAAAAGACTGGAAATGGAACTCATAAAATTTCTCCCCCCAAAATATATATAAATATTCAAAATATATATAATACATTGAATATATTACTATATATACTATCATATGTAAATATTACCATATAAATAGTTTTATATTTTACATTCTTTTTACATTTTTAGCAAAATTACCGATAAACCTCCGATAATCATAAGAAGTGACAATCCTAACAACCAAGCTGAAAGAATAGGTGTTGAGAAAACAT
>NZ_JPYA01000013.1 GCF_000750005.1 Geobacillus icigianus
CGCTGGAGGGCCTGCGAGGAGGCTATGCCGCCATAGCAGGACCGAAGCGTCGCGAGCCGATGGCGGCCGGAGCTAGACAGTGTGATACGCGGCTTCTTCCGACGGTTATCTAGTTTTGAAGGAATGAGTTCCTTCTTGACAGGAATTGATTTTCTGGTATAATGATTGATGAAAAACGGAATCGCTTGCCTAGTGGTGATAGCGGAGGGGAAACACCCGTTCCCATCCCGAACACGGAAGTTAAGCCCTCCAGCGCCGATGGTAGTTGGGGCCAGCGCCCCTGCAAGAGTAGGTCGCTGCTAGGCAATTGAAGGCAGCTCATTGCACACAATAAGCAATGAGCTGCTTTTGTTTTTACAGGAACGTGAGAAATCAAGGTAACGTATCTTTTCAACTACTATTTTCAACTGCTAGCAGTATAGAACGGTAGAAATGGGGGAAACATAGAGGATGGGAGGTGGAGAGTGTGAGAGCGTCGGCGGCAGGCGGAAATCAGCGTGAGGCGGTTTGCCTTGTATGTGAACAGGAAAAAAAGGAAGGCATTTTTCTTTTCGGCCATTTTCTTTGTCTAGATTGCAACAAGGCGATCGTACAGACGGATCCCGATGATCCGAATTATTCATTTTATGTGCAGCAGCTGCGAAAAATGTTCATATCGAAAATTTATTCATAACAAGGGCCTGTTTTGTGTATCAGGCCTATTTTTCTTGTATGGGCGTACTAGACTTGTTACTATTATTCTTAGTATTCACCCTCGTTCCTCTTTGGCGAGAACGGTTTCTTCTTGAGAAAACGGTGCCTTGGTCGGTCATTTTCAGCTAGCATAGAGAACAAAACGTGGTCGCGAACGTTTTTTGAGAAAAGTACGGCCGCTCTTGTTTTCTTCTAAGAAGTGTCCCTGTTGATCAAAGCGGGGGACGGGAAAGATGATGCATTTCATGTTTTTAGATGAAAAGGAAGAGGTTGATGATGGATCAGTCACGAACGCCTTTATATGATGCCCTCATGCATCATTGGACACAGCGTCCGGTTTCCTTCCATGTGCCGGGCCATAAATATGGGACGGTGTTCTCAAAAAAAGCGAAGACTATGTTTCTGCCGTTATTGGCATTGGATGCTACGGAGATTGCTGGACTTGATGATTTGCATCATCCGGAGTCGGTCATTGCCGAGGCGCAGGCGTTAGCAGCTGAGCTGTATGGCGCCCGGGAGACGTTTTTTCTTGTGAACGGATCAACGGCAGGAAATTTGGCTATGATCGCCGCTGTATGTCGGGAAAAGGGACAGAAAGTGATTGTGCAACGCAACTGCCATAAGTCGATTATGCATGCGCTGCAACTGATGGGAGCGACTCCAGTTCTTCTTTCACCGGAAGTTGACACCCATGTGCGTGTCGCCTCCCACGTTCGCACCGATCGCATCAAAGAAGCGTTGGCGTTGCATAGCGATGCGGTTGCCATTGTGCTGACCAACCCGAATTACTATGGAATGGCCGTTGATTTGACAGAGATTGTCCGTTTGGCTCATGAACGGGGCATTCCTGTACTGGTGGATGAGGCTCATGGCGCCCACTTTGTCGCCGGTTGCCCGTTTCCTAAACCAGCGTTGGCATGCGGCGCTGATATCGTCGTACAATCGGCGCACAAAACGCTGCCCGCCATGACGATGGGGGCTTTTTTGCACGTGAACAGTGAACAGGTTGATATCGAGCGGTTGAAATATTTTTTGCAACTGTTTCAGTCAAGCAGCCCGTCCTATCCGATTATGGCGTCGCTTGACTTAGCGCGAAACTATGTGGCGGAACTTACGAAAGACGATGTGGCGGCGATCGTTGCTGAAGTGGAAGAATTGAAGGCTGTCATAGATGACATCGATGGAGTGGCCGTGGTGTCATCGCAGCAGTCTGGCGTGCAGACCGATTTGTTAAAGGTGACGGTGCAGACGCGCTGTCGGTTGACAGGGTATGAACTGCAGCAACAGCTCGAGCGTCAAGGAGTGTTTGCCGAGCTGGCTGATCCGTTCAATGTGTTGCTTGTTTGTCCGTTGGCGGCGACAGGGCGTCTTCGTGAAGCAGCAGAACGAATGAAGCGGGCATGGCGGCAATTGCCTACAGGCGAGGAGCCGACGTTTGGTTCGTTCATGTTGTCCGATTCGCCATTGTCAAGTGTCGTTTCGTACGAGAAATTGCGTCATGCACGGAAAAAGGCGGTGTCTTTAGAGGAAGCGGAAGGGCGTGTGGCGGCGGAAACGGTAATCCCATACCCTCCGGGGGTGCCGCTCGTTTGGATTGGGGAGCGGGTCGGTTCGATCCATATTGCGCGAATTCGTGAACTTCTCCGCCATCGAGCGCATTGGCAAGGAGGAAGCCAGCTCCGGGAAGGGAAGCTCGTTGTATACGAATGGGAAGGGTAGAAAGGAGGCGACGACGATGAACGGATGCTTTTTTTCGTTTGAAGGGCCGGAGGGGGCCGGGAAAACGACGATAATCAGCAAACTCGAACGGTTTTTGCGGGAGCAGGGCAGGGCCGTCTTAACAACGAGAGAGCCTGGAGGGGTCCGCATCGCTGAGGCGATTCGTTCGCTCATTTTAAACCGCGAGTACACGGAAATGGATGGGCGCACGGAGGCACTGTTGTATGCAGCAGCGAGAAGGCAGCACTTGCTGGAAAGGATTGTTCCGGCGCTTGAAGCCGGGTGCATCGTTCTTTGCGACCGGTTCGTTGACAGCTCTCTTGCTTACCAAGGATTTGCCCGCGGTCTTGGCATCGAAGAAGTATGGAAAATCAACGAGTTTGCCATTGACGGGCATATGCCGGACTTGACGATTTACTTTGATCTTGATCCGCGCATTGGACTCGAGCGAATTCGACACAATGCGAGAGAGGTCAATCGGCTTGATCTTGAGGCGTTGTCTTTCCATGATAAAGTAAGGGAAGGGTATCGGCGGTTGGTTGAGCGATTTGCCGATCGGATTGTTGTTATTGATGCGAGCCGCTCGCTTGATGATGTTTTCGCTGAAACGGCAGCAGTGGTGCTCGCTCGCCTGAAAGGAAGATGAAAGCGTGATTTCCATGAATCCGGCCGTGATGATGATGAGCGGACATGATAGAATAGAAAGTGAAAAAGGGGAAAAGAGTGATGACGATGCGGTGGGAACAGTTAGCGAAGCGGCAGCCGGTCGTGGCGAAAATGCTGCAAAGTGGGCTTGAAAAGGGACGGATTTCCCATGCCTATCTGTTTGAAGGGCGGCGAGGGACAGGAAAAAAAGCGGCGAGCCTCCTGCTGGCCAAAAGTTTGTTTTGCCTGTCCCCGTCTGGCGTCTTTCCATGTTTTCAATGCCGCAACTGCCGTCGCATCGATTCAGGCAATCATCCGGATGTGCGGGTGATCAGTCCGGATGGGGAAACGATCAAAAAAGAGCAAATTGAATGGCTGCAGCGAGAGTTTACAAAAACGGCGGTCGAGTCGGATAAAAAAATGTACATTGTGGAGCACGCTGAACAAATGACGACAAGCGCCGCCAACAGCCTGCTAAAGTTTTTGGAGGAACCGCATCCGGGAACGGTGGCGGTGTTGCTGACCGAACAATATCACCGCCTGCTGGAAACGGTGATTTCCCGTTGCCAAGTGTTTTCGTTTCGGCCGTTGCCGCCATCGGAACTCGCCGATCAGCTTGTCGGCGAGGGGGTGCCGTTGCCGTTGGCATTGCTTGCTGCCCATTTGACAAACAGCGATGACGAGGCGTTGGCGCTCAGCCAAGATCGTTGGTTTGCCGAGGCTCGAACAGTAGTGCTACAATTATACGAGATGCTCAGCAAACCGGAGCTACAGCTGCTGTTTTTTGTGAATGACCGCTGGATTCCGCATTTTTCCGAAAAACATCAGCTTGACTTGGGACTTCAGTTGCTTTTCTATCTGTATCGCGATTTGTTGCATATCCAGGCCGGACAGACGGACGGCTTGTTATACAGCGACCAACTTGAACGTTTGCAGCAATGGGCGCTCACTTGCCCGCAGCGTCGGATTTTGGACGGCATGGAAGCCATTTTGCAAGCGAAGGCGCGTTTCCATACAACGAATATGAGCACGGTGCTGCTTGTCGAGCAGCTCGCTCTTCAATTAAAGCGGTAAAGGAGGGAGAACGGTTGTATACAGTCGTCGGCATCCGTTTTAAAAAAGCGGGGAAAATTTATTATTTTGATCCAGGCGATTTTGTCATTCCCGTCGGCGAATTTGTCATTGTTGAAACGGCTCGCGGGATTGAGTATGGCAAAGTCGTTATCGCCAATAAACAAGTCGATGAAAACGATATTGTGCTGCCGCTTAAAAAGGTGATTCGTGTCGCGAATGAAAAAGACAAATGGATCGTGGAAGAAAATAAAAAGGCGGCGCGGCAAGCGTATGATATTTGCTTGCGCAAAGTGGAAGAGCATGGGCTGGAAATGAAGCTTGTCGATGTGGAATACACGTTTGACCGCAATAAAGTGATTTTCTACTTCACAGCAGACGGACGGGTTGATTTTCGCGAGCTGGTGAAAGATTTGGCATCGATTTTCCGCACGCGCATCGAATTGCGGCAAATCGGGGTGCGCGATGAAGCGAAAATGCTCGGCGGCATCGGACCGTGCGGCCGCATGCTTTGCTGCTCGACATTTCTTGGCGATTTTGAGCCGGTGTCGATCAAAATGGCCAAAGACCAAAACTTGTCGCTCAATCCGACGAAAATTTCCGGATTGTGCGGACGGTTGATGTGTTGTTTGAAATACGAGAGCGAAGAGTATGAAACGGCGAAAGAACAGCTCCCGGATTTAGGGGAATACGTCGAGACACCGTACGGGTTTGGCAAAGTGGTCGGTTTGAACATTCTAGAGCGGGTGCTGCAAATCGAACTGCCGGAACACGGCCGGGTTGTTGAGTATACGCTGGATGAGTTGATGAAGAACGGAACGCTGTCCATTCGAGCGGCAGATTAAGTTGGGGTGGGGCTAGGTGGAAAAAGTAGATAAACAGGAAGTGTTTCAATCGGTAACGAACATGGAAGAGCAGCTCAGCCATTTTTACCGCGAGCTTGTGCAGTTGAAACAACGGGTTGCGGAGCTGTTGGAGGAAAACCATCAGCTCCAGATCGAAAATGCCCATTTGCGCCGGCGCCTCGAAGAGCTGTCGGAGGCGTGGGAAGAGGGAAGGCGGAAAGGGGCGAAACATGGCAAAAAGTTGATCGACATCGGTGAAGGATATGACAATTTAGCTCGCCTTTACCAAGAGGGGTTCCACATTTGCCATGTCCATTATGGAAGTGTCCGCACAGATGGTGATTGTTTGTTTTGTTTGTCGTTTTTAAACAAAAAATAAAAGCAACGCCATCCTTTCCGCTTTGGAAAGGTTATTTTTTCAATGGAGGAAGATGTATGACGGTGGAACTGCGCGAAGATGAACGGCTCGATTATTTGTTCAATGAGGAGCTCCGCATCATTCAAAGTCCATCCGTATTTTCCTTCTCCCTTGATGCCGTCCTGCTCGCCCATTTTGTCTATATGCCGATTCAAAAGGGAGAGATTGTCGATTTATGTACTGGCAATGGGGTCATTCCGTTGTTGTTGAGCCGGAGAACAAAAGGGACGATCATCGGCATGGAAATCCAAGAACGGCTTTGCGACATGGCGAGGCGAAGCGTGCGGTACAACGGGCTGGAAGATCGCATTCGCATCATTCATGGCGACATTAAAGAGGCGCCGTCACGCATCGGTTACAGCCGATATGATGTTGTTACGTGCAATCCGCCGTATTTTCCGATGGTCGGCAAAGATGAGCTCAGCAAAAATGAACATATGGCCATTGCTCGCCACGAAACTTATTGTACATTGGAAGACGTCGTTCGTATCAGCAGCCAGTTGTTGAAGCAAGGCGGCAAGGCGGCATTCGTCCATCGACCGGGGCGTCTCCTTGATTTGGTGACGTTGATGCGCCAATACCGGCTGGAACCGAAGAGGCTTCGTTTTGTTTATCCCAAAGCCGGGAAAGAGGCCAACATGATTTTAATCGAAGGAACGAAAGATGCGAGTCCGGATGTAAAGGTGCTGCCACCGCTGGTCGTTTACGGCGAGGATAATGAATATACTGAGGAGATCAAGGGGATCTTATCCGGCATCATTTCGTAACCGGGCTCGATTGACAGGCGGTCTTTCATCACGATGGTAAAGGGGCGGAACAGAATGCTTTGGCGACAAACCAGTTTTGCCGAATCGCCAAAACGGGGAACGCTGTATGTCGTTCCGACGCCGATCGGCAATTTGGAAGATATGACGTTTCGTGCGGTACGAACGCTGCGGGAGGTGGATGTGATCGCTGCGGAGGACACGAGGCAGACGAAAAAGCTGCTCGCCCATTTCGACATTCATACGCCGCTTGTGAGCTATCATGAGCATAATAAGTACGCCAGCGGCCGGCAGCTTGTCGAATGGTTGAAAGAAGGAAAAACGGTCGCGTTGGTGAGCGATGCGGGCATGCCGGGTATTTCCGACCCGGGGTATGAGCTGATCGCGGCGGCGCTCGCTGAGCGCTGTTCCGTTGTTCCGCTTCCCGGCCCCAATGCAGCTTTGACCGCATTGGTCGCCTCCGGGCTGCCGACGGACCGCTTTTTGTTCGTCGGCTTTTTGGGGCGGACAAAAAAAGAGAAGCGGGAACAGCTGCAGTCGTTACAGGCGGCGACGGAGACGCTTATTTTTTATGAAGCCCCTCATCGCTTGAAGGAAACGCTTGCCCTGATGTACGAAATGTTTGGCGAGCGGCGCATCGCCATTGGCCGTGAGCTGACGAAACGGTTTGAAGAGTTTATTCGCGGCGATTTGAGCGAGGCAGTTGCTTGGGTGGAGACGGCGGACATTCGCGGGGAATTTTGTTTGATCGTGGAGGGAGGAACGGGCGAAAAAGAGGAGGGCCAAGCCGGGGAAGCGTGGTGGCAGCCGCTTTCGCTTGTCGAACATGTCGATTATTATATTCGCGAACATCGCCTCTCTCTCAAGGAAGCGGTCAAACAAGCGGCCGATGACCGAAATATGTCGAAACGTGACGTTTACCAAACCTATCACCAACAGCGAGAAAAAAAAGAGTTTCTCTGAAACCAGAGAAACTCTTACCTTATTCTTCTTTGCCAGCGGCTGTTTCCAATTGTTGTTGGATTTCTTGCAGCAAAATTTCTGCGCCTTCGCGGCTCAAAATGATTTTTCCGCCAGCCAGTTTAAAGTTGTCGTCCGACACTTCTCCTGTGACCACACACGTCATGTTTGGTTTGTATTTTTTCAAGATGATGCGGTCATCGTCAACGTAAATTTCCAAGGCGTCTTTTTCGTTAATATCCAAGGTGCGGCGCAGTTCAATCGGAATGACGACACGACCCAACTCATCCACTTTACGCACAATTCCTGTCGATTTCATTGTCTCGGTTCTCCTCTCCAAATAGAATAGTTTTGTCGTTTATTCGTCAATATTCGACAAGTTCCTACACCCTAATCATATCAGTGTTTCCATTAAGCGTCAATCCTTTAATATGTAAAATTTAAAAAAAATGTATTTTGTTATTTCAAAAAAAGATTTGTTGATCGGGGAAAGCGCGTTTTCCG
>NZ_JPYA01000014.1 GCF_000750005.1 Geobacillus icigianus
ACACCAATATATACATTCCCTAACTGCCCAAGACCTATTGAGCCCAAGCCAATTTTATAGTAAAACATAGCATCTCCATAATATTTTTTATTGCTAACATATCCACTTTCCCACACTTTATCAGTAACAACAGCAGGATTATAATTATGACTGACATAAGCCTTTGTATAAATCACTGAAGTTACTCCATCACTATTGTAATAGTATTTACCTTCAATAACATATTCCGTAACAGGAATCCCAAGAACCCACATTGTCCCTGTATTAGTAACAATCCTATATGCACTACTTGAAGACAGAGAAGAAGCGGTTACATTCATCGAATCAGATGATAATTCAATTTCACTAACCGCAGTTTTAGCCACTTTGGTCCACTTTACTATTTTCCCTACTTAACCTTATTATACCTAAAACTCCTTGTTTCTTGTAAACAAAAAATTCAGGTAATTGCAAAAAAATACATAGGCTTGCCTGCTCCATCAATTTATCTTTCAGTCGAGTGGGAAGGGGGCGGGGCGACTGAACGGCAGAAAGCGCGTACCGCAAGCGGGAGCTCTATCCCGTAAATGCGAGAATGTGGGCGTGATGGACCAAATATCCACCAGCGCTGCCGTCAAGCAGCGATTGTCCCCACCCCCCGATTCATACGCGCCGTAAACGGTTTTGTTCGTCGCATTGGCGTGGAAGACGCGAAGAGAAGGCCTTCTTTCTTGTCGATCTGCACGAGGCAAGACGAAAGGACTTGATGGATATTCGCCTCATACAGTCGATCCAAATGACGCGCGATGGCATCGTCGTTGAACCAAGACGGCACCAGCCCTAGCCGAATCCGCTTCGGCCAATCGATGTCATGCGCCCATTGTTCCAAATGAACGAGCGCTTGCCGGCCGCTCAAGATATCCAGAATGATTAGTTTGACGATATCGCTGGCTCGAGTTTGGCATTGTGGAGCCACGGGAACGAGATGATCCATCAACTGAGGAAGGTTAAGATCTTTGAACAGGATACTTATTCTAAATGACAACCACCATAAATGGCACGGATTTGAATGCTCATGGTGTAGAAACTCCTTTGCTTTCCTTGGGTGTGAAGGATCCATTCGACAATGGAAACAAAAAATCCTCCCAATTCTTGTCGCAAGGGTGCGAAATGTGAGGTTTGAGGTGCCAAAGAGCGCGGAGCAGCTGATCATGGTGATTCGGCATGACTGGCTGCCGGGTTCCATTATCGTACAGGTGAAATAACGCGCGGGAACGAATAGAGCCCGCCGCTCCCCATAGCGGCGGGATGGTTTATGCTACGGAATCGACGCCGGATCCCGAACATTGAAAAAAGTCCCAGTCCAGATGTGGCGGATTTCACTCGCGCAACCGCTTCTCGGAATCGTTTCTCAAGGAGAAACGTTACCATATCAAGACAACCATGGTTATAGGGACATTCTTTGTTTACGGCTGTTTCGCCGCGTGTTCTTTTTGCCGCTGTTTCATGGCGCGGACGAGCTCTTCGTCCGGTGTGACGTAGAGCGTTTGTTCGTTTTCGTAAATGACAAACCCTGGCTTGGCGCCGCTCGGTTTTTTTACGTAGCGGACGCGCGTGTAATCGACCGGCACGGAGCCGGAGTGGCGGGCTTTGCTGAAGTAGGCGGCCAAGTTCGCCGCTTCCAAGAGCGTCCCGTCAGACGGCTGCTTGCTCCGGATGACGACGTGCGAGCCGGGAATGTTTTTCACATGCAGCCAAACGTCGTCCTTATGGGCGAGTTTGGTCGTGAGATAGTCGTTTTGTTTATTGTTTTTGCCGACCACTATTTCCGTGCCGTCGCTGGCCGTGTAGCGGTCCAGCTCAGGCGCGGTTGGTTTTCGCTTTTTCGCTCCTTTCGCCGCGCGTGGGCGCAAGTAGCCTTGTTCAATGAGCTCGTCGCGGATTTCCTCGACATCTTTCGGCGCGGCGGTTTCGAGCTGGCTTAAAATCGTGTCGCAATAGGCGATGTCTTCTTTCGTCCGCTCGATTTGTTCTTGCACGACGGCGAGCGAGTTTTTCACTTTTTGGTATTTTTGGAAGTACTGTTGCGCGTTCTCCGACGGCGATTTTTGCGGGTCGAGCGGAATCGTGATCGTGCCGCCGTTTTCATCATAGTAGTTGGTGACTTCGATTTCCGTCATGCCGCGCTTGATGGCGTACAAATGGGCGGTGAGCAGCTCCCCGTACAGTCGGTAAACGTCGGCTTTTTTGGCTTCTTCGAGCGTCTGTTCAAGCTTGAGGAGCTTTTTCTCGTTTTTCGCTTTTTCGTTCGCCATGAGCCGCTCGATGTCATGCGCTTGCTGCTTGACGCGGTCGCGCTCGGCTTTGCCGAAGTAAAAGCGGTCGAGCAGCTCGCTTGCGCTCGCAAACGGTTGGCCTTCGATTTTTATGTGCGTAAGCGGCAACACGTAAAACCATTCTTTTTCCCCGTTCGTGTACATCATCGGGGCAAAGCGGCGGTGCCGGACGTCATCGATGAGCGCGAGGAAGCTTTTCGGCAGCGTCGCCCGATTGGCGAGCCCGGCGCGGAAGACAACCTCGTTGGCGAACAGCGGCGAAAGGCCGCTGAAGGCGGAAACGAGCTGATGGGCGAGCTTGCCGGCGTGAAAATCCAGTTTTTTCAGCACCGTTTCTTCCGTCGCCTCAAGCGGATTCAGCTTGCCGTGCGTCGGCGGGGCGACGTACGGGTGCCCCGGGAGCACCGTCCGGTAGCGGTTGACGGACGGCGGCAAATGTTTCAAGCTGTCGATGATCGTGTCGGTCGATGCCTCAACGAGGATGATGTTGCTATGGCGGCCCATCACTTCGATGATGAGCCGCTTTGTTTGCACGTCGCCGAGTTCGTCGCGTCCCTTTGTGTCGATCGTGATGATGCGGTCAAAATCGACTTGGCGAACCGCTTCGATGACGCTTCCTTCCAACTGTTTGCGCAGCCGCATGCAAAACATCGGCGGCTCGGGCGGGTTGTCGTACGTTTCGTTTGTCAAATGGACGCGCGCGTACGTCGGATGCGCCGACAGCATCACTTTATGGTTACGGCCGCGGGCGCGCACGAGCATGACGATCTCATGCGCCGACGGCTGGTGAATCTTCGTGATCCGCCCGCCCGCAAGCGCCTCTTCGAGTTCCCCGACAATAGCGTATGTAAACACTCCGTCAAACGACATGGAAAACACCTTTCTATTTGTTTCGTTACTACTTCGATCTTACCATAGATCCGCTCTGTTGAACATTTTTGCGAACATTTCGGGGGATGAAGGGCGATGTTCATCCAAACGGTTATATAAATGAGGAAATGCGCGGCAAAGCGATTTCGGTCGTTTGTTTATGCCGCCCAATCGATCATTTTTTTGGACAGGAGTGAATAAGCATAGAAAAGCGGAAACAGTGCGCTGAAAAGACGGAGAGGACGGAGGGGGAGACTAATGCAGTGGCATACGCTCGCGGCCAGCGATGTCGCGCACGAAACGAAGACGAACGTCAAGACCGGGCTTACCGCAGCGGAGGCGGAAAAGCGGCTGCGGCAGTTCGGGTACAATGAGCTGGCGGAAGGGAAGAAGGAGTCAGCCATCGTCGTCTTTTTTCGCCAGTTTCAAGATTTTATGGTGTTGGTGTTGCTGTTGGCAACGGTGATTTCCGCGTTTTTGGGCGAGTACGTCGATGCGGTGGCGATTGTCGTCATCGTGATCATGAACGCCATCCTCGGGTTTATCCAAGAGCGGCGGGCGGAAAAGTCGCTCGCTGCTTTAAAACGGTTGTCGGCGCCGCAAGCGGTGGTGCTGCGCGGCGGGGAGTGGGTGAAAGTCCCGGCGCGCGAGCTTGTTGTCGGCGATGTGGTGCGGCTGGCAAGCGGCGACCGGGTCGGGGCCGACGTCCGCTTGATTGAGGCAGCCGGCTTGGAAATCGAGGAGTCGGCGCTGACGGGCGAATCGGTGCCGGTGGCCAAATCGGCTGCCCCTCTGCGCACCGCCCAGGCGTCGTTGGGTGATTTGCACAATATGGCGTTTATGGGGACGCTCGTGACAAGAGGGAACGGGATCGGGATTGTCATCGCCACGGGGATGAAAACGGCGATGGGGCAAATCGCGACGATGCTTGAAGAGGCGGATGCGGGAGCAACCCCGCTTCAGCGCCGGCTCGAGCAGCTTGGGAAAATTTTGCTTGTCGTCGCCTTGGCGCTGACGGCCATGGTGGTGGCCGTCGGGGTCGTTCAAGGACACGACGTGTATGAAATGTTTTTGGCCGGCGTATCGCTCGCTGTTGCCGCTATTCCCGAAGGGTTGCCGGCCATTGTGACGGTCGTCTTGGCGCTTGGCGTGCAGCGGATGATCAAACGAAACGCCATCGTCCGCAAGCTTCCGGCGGTGGAAACGCTCGGCTGCGCTTCGGTCATTTGTTCCGACAAAACGGGGACGATGACGGAAAACATGATGACCGTCACGCAAGTATGGGCAGGCGGACGGACATTTGCGGTCAGCGGCGTTGGCTTTGACATGGCCGGCGAGTTTTCCGAACGGGGCCGGGCGGTGGATCCAACCCGCGTTCCCGAGATCGCCCGCCTATTGACGATGGCGGTGCTTTGCAATCGTTCGGAGTTGAAAGAGGAAAACGGGCGGCGCTATGTCGACGGCGATCCGACCGAAGGGGCGCTGCTCGTTGCGGCGGCGAAAGCGGGATTGGCGAAAGGAATGGTTTGGCGTGAGTATACGGTCGAGCAGGAGTTTCCGTTTGATTCGGAGCGAAAAATGATGACGGTGATCGTTCGCGACCGAAACGGCCGCCGGTTGGTCGTGACAAAAGGGGCGCCCGATGTGCTGCTTGAGCGGGCGGACCGCCTTGAATGGAACGGCCGCGAACAGGTGCTGACGCCGGCTTGGAAAGAGACGATTGAGAAGGCGATTCGCCAGATGGCGTCTTCCGCCTTGCGCACGATTGCCGTCGCGTACCGGCCGCTTGCGGAGACAGAACGGATCGTGTCGGAGAAGGAGGCGGAAACAAAGCTGCGGTTCCTCGGCGTCGCCGGCATGATCGATCCGCCGCGGCCTGAGGTGAAGCAAGCGGTGGCGCGCTGCAAAGAAGCAGGCATGAAAACGGTGATGATCACCGGTGACCACGTGTTGACCGCCACCGCCATCGCCAAACAGCTGGGCGTGCTCCCGCCCGGCGGCAAAGTGATGGACGGGACGACGCTTTCGAAGCTATCGGTCGATGAGTTGGAACGCGCTGTCGATGACATTTACGTGTTCGCCCGCGTTGCTCCGGAGCATAAGCTGAAAATCGTCAACGCTCTCAAACGGCGCGGCCATATCGTCGCGATGACCGGGGACGGGGTGAATGATGCGCCTGCGCTGAAAGCAGCCGATATTGGCGTCGCTATGGGCCGATCGGGGACAGAAGTGGCGAAAGAGGCGGCGTCGCTCGTTTTGTTGGATGACAACTTTGCGACGATTGAGGCTGCGATTGAAGAAGGCCGCAACATTTACGAAAACATTCGCAAGTTTATCCGCTACTTGCTCGCCTCGAACGTCGGGGAAATTCTTGTCATGTTGTTTGCGATGCTGCTGGCGTTGCCGCTGCCGCTCGTGCCGATTCAAATTTTGTGGGTCAATCTTGTCACCGACGGTTTACCAGCGATGGCGCTCGGGCTCGACCGGCCGGAAGAAAACGTGATGAAGCGGCCGCCGCGCCGCCCCGATGAAGGGGTGTTCGCGCGTGGGCTCGGCTGGAAAATCATAAGTCGCGGCGTTTTGATCGGCGCGGTGACGTTGGCCGCGTTTTTGACGGCCTATGAACGGAGCGGCGAGGATCTCGTTTACGCCCAGACGGCGGCGTTTGCGACGTTGGTGCTGGCGCAGCTCATCCATGTGTTTGACTGCCGCTGCGATCGTTCGATTTTTGACCGCAGTCCATTCGGGAACATGTATCTTGTCGCGGCGGTGGCCGTGTCGCTTGCCTTGCTATTGGTTGTCATCTACTATCCGCCGCTCGCTGCGGTGTTCCATACGAAGCCGCTCGCCGCGGTCGATTGGCTGCTCATCGTCGGTCTGTCCGCCTTGCCGACATTTTTGTTTGCTGGCTCGTTTCGGGCGAGAAAATAAAACGTGGTTATGGTATAATGAAAAAGGTGATAGAGGCAAGCTCTATGACCTTTTCTTTTTCATCATGACAGCAACGGATGTGATGGCATGGTTTACAGCATGACTGGCTTTGGCGCGAGCACGAAAAAAACAGACCGTTTGACGGTGGCGGTGGAAATGAAATCCGTCAACCATCGGTTTTGCGAAATTTCCATCCGCCTCCCTAGACAATGGCTCGTGTTTGAGGATAAAATAAAAAAAGCAATTTCATCGTACGTGCGGCGCGGAAAAGTGGAAGTGTTCGTCACGATCGCCGGCGACGGGCTGGTCAAGCGGCGCATACATATCGATTGGGAGCTGCTTTCGCAGTATCGCGCCGGCTGCGAAGAGGCAGCAAGGCGGTTCGCTCTAGACGGCGGCGTGACGGCAGCCGATCTGTTTCGGTTGGACGGAGTCGTGGAAGTGATTGAAGAGGAAAGCGGCAATGAAGAGGTTGAGCCGCTGCTGTTGGCAGCGGTCGATGAGGCGGCCAAGGCGCTTGCCGCTATGCGTCGGCGCGAAGGGGAGGCGCTCGCTGCCGATTTGCGGGAGCGTTTCCGAGAAATTGAAGCGAGCGTTGTCGCCATTGAACAGCGGGTGCCGCTTGTCATGGAACAATACCGTGAGCGGCTTGAGCGCCGCCTGCGCGAATGGGTGCCCGCTCCGATCGATGAAGCGCGCTTGCTCGCCGAAGTGGCGGTGTTTGCCGAAAAGGCGGACATTCATGAGGAGTTGAAACGCATTCGCAGCCATTTGGCGCAAATGGCGGACGCCTTAGAAATGGACGAACCGGTTGGGCGGAAGCTCGATTTTTTGGTGCAGGAGCTGAACCGGGAAGTGAACACGATCGGCGCCAAGGCGAACGACAGCTTCATTGCCGCGCAAGTCGTGGAGATGAAAAGCGCGATCGAGAAGATGAAAGAACAGGTGCAAAACGTCGAATAGTCGAATAACGGTTTAAAACAGCTTGCCGGCGGCAACAATATCGAATATGGCAGGTGGGCGTGTCATGGTGAAATTCATCAACATCGGGTACGGAAATATGGTGTCAGCCGCCCGCATCATTACGATTGTCAGCCCCGATTCGGCGCCGATTAAGCGGATCATTCAGGATGCGCGGGAAAACGGCAAGCTCGTTGACGCAACGCACGGGCGGAGGACGCGCGCCGTCATCATCATGGACAGCGATCACGTCATTTTGTCGTCCGTGCAGCCGGAAACGGTGGCGAATCGTTTATACGGAAGCGATGATTTTTCCGAGGAAGGGCAGGGTTTGGGACGTTGAAAAACGAACGGGGACTATTGATCGTCATGTCAGGGCCGTCCGGCGTCGGCAAAGGAACGGTGCGCAAAGCGCTGTTTTCGCGGCCGGACATCAATCTTCATTATTCGGTGTCGGTCACGACGCGTAAGCCGCGCGAAGGCGAAGTGGAAGGCGTCGATTACTTCTTCCGCACGCGCGAGCAGTTTGAACAAATGATCCGCGAAAACAAGCTGCTCGAGTGGGCGGAATACGTCGGCAACTACTATGGCACGCCGATCGACTACGTGGAGAAAACGCTCGCCGAAGGGAAAGACGTGTTTTTGGAGATCGAAGTGCAAGGGGCGATGAAAGTGCGGCGGGCGTTTCCGGAAGCGCTCTTCATTTTCCTCGCGCCGCCAAGCCTCAAGGAGCTTGAGAAGCGGATCGTCGGGCGCGGCACCGAATCGAAAGAGCTTATTGAAAACCGGCTGCGGGCGGCGAGGGAGGAGCTAGAAATGATGGACGAGTATGACTACGTCGTGGAGAACGATGAAGTGGAGCTCGCCTGCGACCGGATCAAGGCGATCGTCATCGCCGAGCATTGTCGGCGGGAGCGCGTCGCCAAACGCTATAAACGAATGTTGGAGGTGGAATGACGATGTTGTACCCTTCCATCGATTTGCTGATGCAAAAAGTCGATTCAAAGTATAAGCTCGTCACCGTGGTGGCCAAGCGGGCGCGCGAGCTTCAAGACGGCGCGGAGCTGACGGTGAAAAAGCCGGTGTCGAAAAAATTCGTCGGCCAAGCGCTTGAGGAGATCGCCAGCGACAAGGTCGAATTAGTGGAAGAAAAATAACAACCTAGCTGTTAGGTTGTTATTTTTTTAAGATGGAGAGGTGGCCGAGATGATTAGGGGAAAACATATTTTGTTATGCGTCACCGGAGGGGTCGCGGCCTATAAGGCGGCGGTGCTCACCAGCCAGCTCACCCAGCGCGGCGCCGAAGTGAAAGTGATCATGACCGAAGGGGCGTGCCAGTTCATTACGCCGCTGACGTTTCAAGCATTGTCGCGTCAAGAAGTGTATGTCGACACGTTCACGGAAAACAATCCGGCCGTTATCGCTCATATCGATTTGGCCGATTGGGCCGACCTCGTTCTCATCGCCCCGGCGACGGCCAATACGATCGCCAAGCTGGCTGCCGGCCTCGCTGACAATATGGTGACGACGACGATTTTGGCGACGAAAGCGCCCGTCTGGATCGCTCCGGCGATGAACGTCCATATGTACGAGCATCCGGCCGTCCAAGCCAACATCGAGCGGCTCTACCAATTCGGCTACCGGTTTATCGAGCCGTCGGAAGGCTATTTGGCGTGCGGCTATATCGGCAAAGGGCGGCTGGAGGAGCCGGAGAAAATCATCGCCCATATCGAGCGGTTTTTCGCTGATGATCCGCCGCTGTTTCGCGGTCGACGCATCCTTGTCACCGCTGGGCCGACAAGGGAGCGGCTTGATCCGGTCCGCTATTTTTCCAATTATTCGAGCGGCAAAATGGGCTATGCCATCGCTGAAGCGGCGGCTCGCTTTGGCGCCTCGGTGACGCTTGTTTCAGGTCCGACGGCGCTTTCTGCGCCGGATGGCGTCGAGACGGTGATGGTCGAATCGGCGGAAGAAATGTATGAAGCCGTGTCATCCCGCTTTGCCGATACGGACATTGTGATCAAAGCGGCGGCGGTCGCCGATTATCGGCCCAAATATGTGGCGGCCTCTAAAATCAAAAAGCAGCCAGGGGACTATGTGGTCGAGATGGAGCGGACCGTGGACATCTTGAAAGCGCTTGGTGAGCGAAAAACAAGCCAGATTTTAGTCGGTTTCGCCGCCGAGACGGACCATCTTGAACAGTACGCGCGAAAAAAGCTGGAAGAAAAGCGGCTTGACTTGGTCGTCGCCAACGATGTCACCGAAGAGGGAGCGGGGTTTGCCGGCGATACGAACATCGTCACCATTTTCCGCCGTGACGGCGCCGTCCGCCGATTGCCTCTACTGTCCAAGCGCGAGGCGGCGGTGGAAATTTTAAAAGAAATTCATGCCTATATCGAGGGGATTCAATGAAAGTGGCAGCGGTCATTGTCGACGTTCCGACACGGCAGACGGACCGTCCGTTTGACTACTTGATTCCTGAACGCTGGCGCGGCGTGATTCAGCCGGGCATGCGGGTGACGGTGCCGTTTGGGGCGCGGCGGTTGCAAGGATTTGTTGTGGACGTAAAAGATCATTCTGAGATCGAGTCATTGAAGGCGATTGAAGAGGTGCTTGATGTCGTGCCGGTGTTAAACGGCGAGCTGCTTGATCTTGGCCGCCATTTGACGGAAACGACGCTTTGTTTTGCCATCTCCGCCTATCAGGCGATGCTGCCGGCGGCGATGCGAGCGAAATATGAGAAGGTGCTCCGTTTGGCAGAAGAGGAAAGACGGGGCGAGCTTCCCGATGAGTTGAAGTCGCTGTTTGCCGGACGGACGGAAGTGGCGTGGAACGAGGTTGAGGCCGCCGGTTTATGGCGCGCGGCGCAAAAAGCGGTGCAGCAAGGCGTGCTCGAAGCCGTTTATAACGTGAAAGACAAAGCGGGGAAGAAAATGGTGAAGTCCGCCGCTCTTGCCGTTTCGGCCGAACAGGCGGAACAGGCGCTTCATTCGCTGCCGGCGCGGCAAAAGGAAGCGGTGTCGTTTTTGCTCAAGCGGGGGGAAGCGGTCCCCATTGCCAAACTGCAAGCAACACTCGGCATTTCCTCTGCCCCGCTGAAGGCGCTTGTGGAGAAAGGATTGGTTGTTGTTCGCGATGTCGAAGTGTATCGCGATCCCTATGCGCATCGCACGTTTCAGCCGAGCGAGCCGCTGGCGCTCACCCCGGCGCAGGCGCAAGCGTTGGCGAAGATCACC
Organism: Geobacillus icigianus; assembly: GCF_000750005.1. Classification (GTDB taxonomy): domain Bacteria; phylum Bacillota; class Bacilli; order Bacillales; family Anoxybacillaceae; genus Geobacillus; species Geobacillus icigianus. Next base: position 10,313 of record NZ_JPYA01000014.1, read on the forward strand.
GCTTCAGTGCGCGCCGGGGAACATCGCACGTTTTTGCTTTACGGCGTCACCGGCAGCGGAAAGACGGAAGTGTATATGCAGGCGATCGAAGAAGTGTTGCGCCAAGGAAAAGAGGCGATCGTGCTCGTGCCGGAAATTTCGCTGACGCCGCAAATGGTTGAGCGCTTCAAAAGCCGGTTTGGCCCGAAAGTAGCGGTGCTTCACAGCGGGCTGTCGGTCGGCGAAAAATATGACGAATGGCGGAAAATTCATCGCAAAGAGGTGCAGCTTGTCGTCGGCGCGCGCTCGGCGGTGTTCGCCCCGTTTGAAAACTTAGGGATGATCATTATCGATGAGGAGCATGAGACGAGCTATAAGCAAGAGGAGATGCCGCGCTACCATGCCCGCGATGTCGCCATTTACCGCGCTCGTCGCCACGGCTGTCCGGTCGTGCTCGGCAGCGCCACCCCGTCGCTCGAGACGTTCGCTCGCGCCGCCAAAGGGGTGTATGAGCTGCTCGAACTGCCGGAGCGGGTGGCCGACCGCGCCTTGCCGGACGTTCATGTGGTCGATATGCGCGAGGAGCTGCGCAGCGGCAATCGCTCGATGTTTTCGCGGCGATTGCTTGATGAGTTGCGCCTTCGGCTGGATCGTGGGGAGCAGGCGGTACTGTTTTTAAACCGGCGCGGCTATTCGACGTTTGTCATGTGCCGCAGCTGCGGCTATGTCGTCCGTTGTCCGCATTGCGACATTTCGCTGACGTATCATCGCGCCGGAGAGCGGATGAAATGCCATTATTGCGGCCATGAAGAGCCGCTTGTCCCTCGCTGTCCGTCGTGCGGAGGGGAGCATCTCCGCTTTTTCGGCACCGGCACGCAAAAGGTGGAAGAAGAGTTGGCAAAGTTGCTGCCAAAGGCGCGCGTCATCCGGATGGACGTCGATACGACCGGGCGGAAAGGGGCGCATGAGGAGCTGTTGTCCCGCTTTGCCGCGAAAGAAGCCGATATTTTGCTCGGCACGCAAATGATCGCCAAAGGGCTTGATTTTCCTGACGTGACGCTCGTTGGCGTGCTCGCCGCCGATACGATGCTTCATCTGCCCGATTTCCGGGCTGCTGAGAAAACGTTCCAGCTGCTGACGCAAGTGAGCGGGCGCGCCGGACGGCACGAGCTGCCCGGCCAAGTCGTGATTCAAACGTACACGCCGGATCACTACAGCATTCAATTGGCCGCCCGCCATGACTACCGTTCGTTTTATCGGCGCGAGATGGCGCTGCGCAAAGCCCACGGCTATCCGCCTTATTACTATTTGACGCTCATCACGGCCGCTCATCAAGAAGCGCCGGCCGCGGCCAAAGCGGCGGAGAAAATCGCCGGCTATTTGCGCAAGCAGCTGTCGAACGAAGCGATCATTCTCGGACCGGTCGCTTCGCCGCTCGCCCGCCTTCACGATCGATATCGCTACCAATGCATGATAAAATACAAGCGGGAACCGAATTTGTCAGCTGCGCTCAAAGCGGTGATCGACCGTTATCAGACGGATGCCGCCCATGGCGGCGTCACCATCACCGTCGATATGAACCCTTACATGATGATGTGAACAATGGAGGAATGGCGTTGTCGATTTTGCCGATTGTGACGTATCCGAATCCGATTTTAGAACAGCCGTGCGCGCCGGTGACCGCCTTTGATCGCCAGCTCGGCCGGCTGCTTGACGATATGTATGAAACGATGCTGGCTGCTGATGGAGTCGGGCTCGCCGCTCCGCAAGTCGGCATCGCCAAACGGGTGGCTGTCGTCGATGTCGGCGATGAGCACGGCCGGATTGAGCTCATCAATCCGGTCATTGTCGAGGCGCGCGGCGAACAAGTGGATGTTGAAGGCTGCTTGAGCTTTCCAGGGCTGTTTGGCGAAGTGCCGCGCGCCGAGTACGTGAACGTGCGGGCGCAAAACCGGCGCGGTCGCCTGTTTACTATCTCTGCGACCGGCTTTTTGGCCCGCGCGCTTCAGCATGAAATCGACCATTTGCACGGCGTGCTGTTTACCTCAAAAGTGATCCGTTACTGCGATCTTGAAGAATTGGAAGGATAGATGCCAATGACGAACATTGTCTTTATGGGAACGCCTGACTTTGCCGTGCCGATTTTGCGGCAGCTGCTTGATGACGGGTATCGGGTGGCAGCCGTTGTCACCCAGCCGGACAAGCCGAAAGGGCGAAAGCGCGAGCTCGTTCCGCCGCCGGTCAAGGTGGAAGCAGAGAAGCACGGTATTCCGGTGTTGCAGCCGACGAAAGTTCGCGACCCGGAACAATACGAACAAGTGCTGGCGTTCGCGCCTGACTTGATCGTGACAGCGGCGTTTGGGCAAATTTTGCCGAAAGCGCTGCTCGATGCGCCCAAATACGGCTGCATCAACGTTCACGCCTCGCTTCTTCCTGAGCTGCGCGGGGGAGCGCCGATCCATTACGCCATTTGGCAAGGAAAAACGAAAACGGGCGTTACGATCATGTACATGGTCGAGCGGCTCGATGCCGGCGACATGCTGGCGCAAGTCGAGGTGCCGATTGCAGAAACCGATACTGTCGGCACGCTTCATGATAAATTGAGCGCCGCCGGGGCGAAACTATTATCAGAAACGCTCCCGCTTTTGCTCGAAGGTGCCGTCACGCCCGTTCCGCAAGACGAAGAGAAGGCGACCTATGCCCCGAATATCCGGCGCGAACAAGAGCGGATTGACTGGACGCAGCCGGGCGAGGCCATTTACAACCATATCCGCGCCTTCTGCCCGTGGCCGGTCACGTATACGACCTACGGCGGGAACGTCTGGAAAATTTGGTGGGGGGAAAAAGTGCCGGCGCCAAGCCTAGCGCCGCCGGGGACGATGGTGGCGCTGGAGGACGATGGCATCGTCGTTGCGACCGGCAATGAGACGGCCATTAAAATTACTGAATTGCAGCCGGCCGGCAAAAAGCGGATGGCCGCCGGCGAGTTTTTGCGCGGCGCCGGCAGCCGGCTGGCGGTCGGCATGAAGCTAGGAGAGGACAATGAACGTACGTGAACTCGCTTTAACGACGCTGTTAGCTATCGAACAAAACGGAGCCTACAGCCATTTGCAGCTGAATGACGCCATCCGGAAAGGGCGTCTTGACGGGCGCGATGCGGCGCTGCTGACGGAAATCGTGTACGGCACGGTGCAGCGGCGCGATACGCTCGACTATTATTTGACGCCGTTTTTGCGCAAGGCGCGCCGTCTTGAGCCATGGGTGCGGGTGCTTCTTCGCCTGACCTTGTACCAAATGGTCTATTTGGACCGCGTTCCGGATCGCGCCGCCATTTTTGAAGCGGTGGAAATCGCCAAGCGGCGCGGCCATCGCGGCATCGCTTCGCTCGTGAACGGCGTTTTGCGCGCCATCGGCCGCGAGGGGCTGCCGTCGCTTGATGCGATTCACGATCCCGGAAAGCGGCTCGCCGTCGCGACGAGCCATCCGGAGTGGCTCGTCCGGCGC
>NZ_JPYA01000015.1 GCF_000750005.1 Geobacillus icigianus
TCTTTTGTACAATGGAAAACACAAAAAGAGAAGCGGAGGTTAGGCAGATGGAAGAACGGGAGGCGAAGGTGATCGTTGAACAGCTCCAAAAAGAAGGGCTGCTCACCGAATCGACGCGCCCGGTTTGGGAAATGATTTTGCCGCGTCGGCTTCAGCGGATGCATGAGGTGCTGAACAAGCGCACCCGCTACATTACCGTGATGATGGAGGCGGTTGACGATCCACACAATCAGGCTGCGGTGCTGCGGACGGCGGAAGCGTTTGGCGTCCAAGATGTTTCCATTGTAGCCGGAAGGGCGCCGTTTGCTCCGAACCGGCTTGTGACGCGCTATGCCGATCAATGGTTGACGTTGCATCAAAAGCCGGATGTGCAAACGGCGGTCGCCGACTTGAAACAGCGCGGCTATCAAGTGTACGCAAGCTATTTGGGCGATGGAGCGGTTCCGCTCTCCGCCATCGATTTGTCGCGGCCGACGGCGCTGCTGTTTGGCAACGAGCACCGCGGCGTGTCGGAAGAGGCGCTTCGCCTAGCGGACGGAACGTTTGTCATTCCGATGCACGGGTTTGTGCAAAGCTTTAATATTTCCGTCGCCGCCGCGTTGGCGCTCTATGATGTCACGGAACGGGCGCGCCGCCAAGTCGGTGAGCGCTACTATTTGTCGTTTGAGGAGAAACGGGCGCTTTATGAACAATGGATGTGGCAGACGCTGCAGCCGCGCATCCGCAAACAGCTGGAACAACGAGGATATACGATGGGGAAAGGCGGACAGCCGGGTTCCTTTCAGTAAGGATACCCGGCTGTTTTGCTTTGGACGGCCTCTGCGGGACATTGCCCATATAAGGCATGGGAGGAAAACGGCTGTTCAAGTTTGTCCGCCTTTCCCATGTTGCCTAATAGAGGAAAAGAAGTGGCGATTTCTTGAACAATGATTGAACAGTTTGTGACAAATGTTTTGCTGATTTATGAATTTTTCCTTTTGTTCATTTCAACGATTTTCAATTTTGATATGGTAGAAACAAAGAGGAAGTGACATCGAATCGCTCTGTTTGATCGGAGCGGATAAAGGGGGATTGACAGCGATGAAACGGGCAAAATGGCGGGCGTTGCTGATGGTGCCGCTTTTCCTTTTTCTTGGAGGCTGTGTGGAGCGCACAGCTGTGCTCAATCCGCAAGGGCCGGTGGCGCGCACGCAGTATGATTTGATCATGTGGTCGATCGGTTTTATGTTGTTGATTATTGTGGTTGTTTTTACGTTGTTTGCCGTTTTTCTGATCCGTTATCGCGAAAAGCCGGAAAACGCTGATTATGAGCCGCCGGATGAGGAAGGGAATACGCTGCTTGAGATCGTCTGGACGGCCATTCCGATTTTGATTGTCGCTGCACTCGCTGTTCCGACGGTGAAGGCGACGTTTGCCTTGGAAAAGCCGCCGACGGAGAAAGTGAAGCCGATCACGATTCATGTAACGGCGGCAAACTGGAAGTGGATTTTCAGCTATCCGGAAGAAAACATCGAGACGGTCAACTACGTTCATATTCCAGCCGGCGTGCCGGTCAAGTTTAAGCTGACTTCCGTCGGGCCGATGAACTCGTTTTGGGTGCCGGAATTGGGCGGCCAAAAATACGCGATGGATGGCATGGAGACCGAGCTGATTTTGCAAGCGGACAAACCCGGTTCTTACATGGGGCGGAGCGCCAACTTTTCCGGGGAAAAGTTCGCCCATATGGAGTTTGAGGTCGTCGCGCAAACGGGAGCTGACTTCCGCAAATGGGTGAAGGAAGTGAAACAAACTGCACCGAAGCTCGATGAGAAAACATATACGCAAATTTTAAAACCGGGGCTTGTTGGGCGGATGACGTTTTCGAACACCCACTTGGAGTGGATTGACCATGCCAAGCAAAACAGCCACCATGAAAACGGTCATTCGAAGGGTCGCGAGCATCAACGGGATGACGGCATGTCTGAAGGCCACCATCACGGAGAGTAGGAAAGGAGGAGCGAACCGATGAAGTGGAGCGAGTTTTTTGTCACCGGTGAGCCGCTCATTTATGCGGCCGATGTGGCGATCGTTTTAACGATGATCGGCATTGTGTTTGTATTGACGTACTTTAAAAAGTGGAAATGGCTGTGGGACGAATGGCTTACGACCGTTGACCATAAAAAAATCGGGGTTATGTACATTATTTGCGCCGTCCTCATGCTGTTCCGCGGCGGCGTCGATGCGCTTTTGATGCGGGCGCAGCTGACCGCTCCGAACATGAAATTTCTTGATGCCCAGCACTATAATGAAATTTTCACGACGCACGGGACGATTATGATTTTGTTTATGGCCATGCCGTTTATCATCGGTTTGATGAACATCGTCGTTCCGCTGCAAATCGGGGCGCGCGACGTCGCGTTTCCGTATTTGAACGCGTTGAGTTTTTGGCTCTTTTTCTTCGGGGCGTTGCTGTTTAACATTTCGTTCGTCATCGGCGGATCGCCGGATGCTGGATGGACGGCGTACTTCCCGTTGGCCGGGAACGAATTCAGCCATGGCGTCGGCAACAACTACTACGCCGTTGCCTTGCAAATTTCCGGGATTGGGACGCTCATGACCGGGATCAACTTCCTTGTCACGATTTTAAAAATGCGCGCGCCAGGCATGACGTTGATGCGCATGCCGATGTTTACGTGGACGATTCTTATTACGTGCGTGCTCATTATTTTCGCTTTCCCGGTTTTGACGGTCGCCTTGGCGCTAATGACGTTCGATCGCGTATTTGGCACGCAGTTTTTCACGATGGCCAACGGCGGCATGTCGATGCTGTGGGCGAACTTGTTCTGGATTTGGGGCCACCCGGAAGTGTATATCGTGATTTTGCCGTCGTTCGGCATTTTTTCGGAAGTCGTCAGCACGTTTGCGCAAAAACGGCTGTTTGGCTATAAAGCGATGGTCGGTTCGATCGTCGGGATCGCTTTCTTGAGCTTTATCGTTTGGGTGCACCATTTCTTTACAATGGGTGCGGGCCCTGCGGTGAATTCAGCGTTCTCGATCACTACGATGGCGATCGCCATTCCGACCGGGGTGAAAGTGTTTAACTGGCTGTTTACGATCCGTAAAGGAAAAATTCGGTTTACGACGGCGATGCTTTGGTCGCTGGCGTTTATTCCGAATTTTGTCATCGGCGGTGTGACAGGGGTGATGCTGGCGATGGCGGCAGCCGATTACCAATATCATAACAGCTATTTTCTCATCGCCCACTTCCATTACGTGTTGATCGCGGGGACGGTGTTCGCCTGCTTTGCCGGCTTGCACTACTGGTATCCGAAAATGTTTGGCCATATATTGAACGAGCGGCTCGGCAAATGGACGTTTTGGCTGTTTATGATCGGCTTTAACGTCTGCTTCTTCCCGATGTATTTCCTCGGGCTGATGGGGATGACGCGCCGCATGTACACGTACTCAGACGGTCTCGGCTGGACGCCGCTGAACGTTGTCGCGACCGTTGGGGCGGTGCTGATGGGCATCGGGTTTATCGTGCTTTGCTATAACATTTATTACAGCGCGCGCTACGGCGAGCGCGACATGACCGGCGACCCGTGGAACGGGCGGACGCTCGAGTGGGCGACGGCATCGCCGCCGGTGCATTACAACTTCCCGGTGACGCCGGTGGTGGAAGATATCGATGCATATTGGGTGATGAAGAAAAAATATGGCGGCTTCCACGTGAAAGAAGAGGACTTGAAGCCGATCCATATGCCAAGCAACTCAGGACGTCCGTTTTGGATGTCGGTGGCATTTTTCGTCGCCGGATTCGGCCTTGTGTTCAAATGGTTTGCGCTAGCAATAGCAGGTGCGCTGTTCATTGTGCTCGGATTGATTCTCCGCTCGTTTGAAGACGATGACGGCTACTATATTCCGGTTGATGAGATTAAACGGATGGAACGGGCGGCGCGAAAGGGGGCGTAACGAATGGGAGAAGCGGCACATCGTTATGATGAAACAATGCCATTGGAGTATCGGACACAAGAGAGTCGATTGAACATATTGGGCTTTTGGATTTTTCTCGGGGCGGAAGTCGCGTTGTTTGCGACGCTGTTTGCGACGTATCTCGTCTTGTTTCAACGGACCGGCTCCGGACCGACGGCAGGCGAGCTGTTTGAGGTAAAAGACGTTTTGATTGAAACGCTGTTGCTGTTAACGAGCAGTTTTACGTGCGGGCTGGCTATTTTTGAAATGCGGCGCGGCCGCATGAGCGGGCTGATCGCTTGGCTGTTGGTCACGCTGCTGCTTGGCGCGGGGTTCATCACATTTGAACTTCGCGAGTTCATCCATTACGTCCATGAAGGGGCGACGATGCAGACGAGCGCCTTTCTGTCCAGCTTCTTTGTGCTTGTCGGCACGCACGGCGCCCACGTCAGTTTAGGGATCGCCTGGATGATTCTCATCATTATTCAGCTCCTCCAGCGAGGGTTGACGGCGAAAACGGCTCGCAAAGTGTTTATCGTCAGCTTATATTGGCACTTTTTGGACGTCGTTTGGATTTTCATCTTCACGCTCGTCTATTTGTTAGGGATGGTGATCTAACATGGGCGCGAACAGCCATCAAGAATCATTTCCGTGGAAACATATCATCGGGTTTTTGTTGTCGCTTGTTTTGACGTTTGCGGCGCTTTGGGTGGCGCTCTCGTCCGGGCTGCCGCTCAAGGCGGTCATTGGCATCATTGTGCTGTTTGCCGTCATCCAAGCCAGTTTGCAGCTGTTTATGTTCATGCACGTCAACGAAAGCGACAGCGGCCGCATGCAGACGTTCAATATGATGTACAGTTTCTTTATCGCGGTTGTCGTTGTCGCCGGTTCGATTTGGGTCATGCAGTTTGTGTTGTAGAGCGAAGCTGGCCGAGTCCACGGCCAGCTTTTTTTCTATCCTAAAAGACGAGGCGAAAGCACGGCGTTTCCGCCGTAAAAAAGCGTCTTGCCTTCAATGGGGCAAGACGCGTTTACAATACTTTGGACAAAAATGCTTTCGTCCGCTCGTGCTGCGGGCGATCAAACAACTCTTTCGGCTTTCCTTCTTCGACGATGTAGCCGCCGTCCATAAACAAGACGCGGTCGCCGACTTCGCGGGCAAAGCCCATTTCATGGGTGACGACAACCATCGTCATCCCTTCATTGGCCAGCTGCTTCATCACGGAGAGCACTTCCCCGACCATTTCCGGGTCAAGCGCTGAGGTCGGCTCGTCAAAGAGCATGATTTTCGGCTCCATGGCGAGCGCACGGGCGATGGCGACGCGCTGCGCCTGTCCGCCGGAAAGGGAATCCGGATAGGCGTGCGCTTTATCTTGCAAACCGACTTTGGCGAGCAGCTCCATCGCTTTCGCTTCCGCTTTTTCGCGCGGCCATTGGCGCACTTTCATCGGTGCGAGCGTAATGTTGTTGAGCACCGTCATATGCGGGAACAAGTTGAAGCGTTGAAACACCATGCCGACTTCTTCCCGCACTTTATTTAAATTCGTGCCTTTCGCCTTCAAATTGATGCCGTCAATAATAATTTCACCTTCATCGAAATCTTCAAGGAGGTTTAAGCAGCGCAAAAACGTCGATTTCCCCGAACCCGACGGGCCGATGACCACGACGACTTCTCCTTCGCGGATATGGACGTCGATTCCTTTCAATACTTGAAGCGAACCAAACGATTTTTTCAGCTGGCGTACGTCGATCATTGGGTCGAATACTTCCTTTCAAGATAATGTGACAGTTTGCTTAACGACAATGTCAAAACAAGATAAACGAACGCAACGGTCAAATACGGCTCCCAGACGCGATAATATTCGCCGGCGGCCGCTTTTCCCCAGTACATCATTTCCGGAGCGGCGATGACCATGCCGAGCGAGGAATCTTTAATCAAAACGATAAACTCGTTCGCAAACGGTGGAATCATTCGCTTCAACGCCTGCGGCAAGATGATGTAACGCATGGCTTGCGCGTGGGTCATCCCGAGCGAGCGAGCCGCTTCCATTTGTCCTTTATCGATCGATTGGATGCCGGCGCGGAAAATTTCTGCGACGTAGGCAGCCGAGTTCAGTGACAGCGAGACGGCTAAGGAAACGATGGCATTCGGTTCGGCAAGCAAGAGCGGCATGGCGCCGAAATGGACGAGCAAAATTTGCACGACGAGCGGCGTGCCGCGGAAAAAGTTGATGTACCAAGTAAAAGGAAGACGGACGAGCGGATGATGGGCCATTTTGCCAAGGCCGATGAACAGGCCGAGGATGAGGCCGAAGATGATGCCGACCAATGACACGCCGATCGTCGCCAGCAGCCCTTGGAAAAAGTAAGGCGCATACTCAACAATAATGTCAAAACGGAAATCCATTGATCTCACCTTTCTCTACGAAAAATGCGTAACTTGTTGGCAGTTACGCATGTTTCTGTTTCGTTTGTTCACGATGATTGACCTAGGCGTTGGATATTCGGTTCTTTATTAAACCATTTTTTATAAATTTCCGTGTATTTGCCGCTGTCGATCACTTTCTTTAATGCGTCGTTCACTTTTGCTTTTAACTCGCTGTTTTTCGGGAAGATCATTCCGTAATATTCCGATGCAAAGTTGTTCGGGTCTTCGATCACTTTCAACTTTTTCGTTGGATTGTTTTTGACGTATTCATTAGCGACGGCGTTGTCTGTAATGACCGCTTCCACACCGCCGTTTAACATTTCCATAATCGCGACAACGGTCGTTTCAAATTTTTTGATGTGGTTGCCTTTGCCAAACAATTTTTCAGCCGCTTCTTGCCCTGTAGTCGCGTTTTGCACACCGATCGTTTTTCCTTTCAGATCAAGGGCGTTTTTCACCGGGCTGTTTTCTTTGACTAAGATGACTTGCGTCGCTTCAAAGTACGGTGCTGAGAAATCGTACGATTGTTTCCGTTCCTCCTTAATCGTGATGCCGGAAATGCCCATATCGACTTCTTTGCTTTGTAGCGCGGCGAACAGCGGATCCCAGCCGATGTTTTTCAGTTCATAGTCCAAACCGGCTTCTTTCATGACTGCGTCGAGAAGATCGACGTCAAATCCGACAATCTTTCCTTTTTCCATGTACTCAAACGGTGCGAACGCCGCGTCCGTCCCGACAACGATTTTTTTCTTTGCTTCCCCTTCGCTTCCCGACGGTGAGCTTGTTTCTTTCGACTTGCTGCCACACGCGGCGAGCGCCATCATCAGCGCAACCACGATGGCTGCCAACAAACTTTTCTTCTTCCACATCTTATAAAAATCCCCCTTTGGAATCATGGTCGAT
>NZ_JPYA01000016.1 GCF_000750005.1 Geobacillus icigianus
AAGTTTTTTTCGTTAAAGTATGTTTAGTGATTATACCCGTGGTGCTAGATGAACTTGATCAAGCAGAAAAATAGCCCTTGCCTGCGAATCTCCTGTAGAATGAACGTGCGATCCAGCATTCGAAAGGAGAATCCCCATGCAAGAGCACTTTCATTATTACTACAGATCGAGCTAAGATTCAAAAACAATATGCCGCCATTTTCTTTTTTGTTTCTGCCCAGCTGTCATTGATTCAGACGCATCTTCAACGCCGCAACCGCCATTTGGTCAAGCAAGAAGATAGCGTGATCATAGCGATTCACATTTTGGGGAAACTGCTTGGTTTTTCTTCCAAACGGGCATGGCATCGCTTTGTCACCGGAAATTGGTTCACAAACAGGCAGTTTCTTGAACGTTCCCGATACAACCGTCGTTGTCGAGCACTGCGCTTTGCCATCAAATGGATCCGCCGTCATAAGCAAAACGCGGCCAACATCATGCCTATGCCGTCGTCGACAGCTTGCCGCTTCCTTTGTGCCATGCCGCAAGAAGGCATCGTGTCAAACGGGTTCAAGGAATCGCCGACATCGGGTATGGCGCTTCCAAAAAGCAATGGTACGACGGCTGGAAACTGCACCTTCAAGTGACCGATCAAGGGTTGCCTATGGGCTATGTGGTGACGGAAGCGTCCTGCCATGATCGGATCGCCGCTGAAAGCGTGATGACTCCAATTCCTCATCCCTATCACCTCTGGGACAAGGGGTTCATTAGCCGTGAGTGACAAAAAAAGCTGTACGAAGCATACCCAATGGCGCTTTGGACTCCGTCTCGAAAAAACCAGAACCATCGCCCGTTCGGGGCATGGGAGAAGTGGATTCAACAAAAACGCAAAGTGATCGAGACGGTGTTCTCGGTTCTGGTTGACCAATACCGGATCACAGAGATTCGAGCGAATTCCGTGATCGGATTTGAAGTAGCGCTCGATGGTATATGGTTAGCCTATTCGCTGGCCACACTCGGGCTAGTTGAGTTCTAACGCTCAACTAGCACCACGGGTTAGTGATTATATTTTTAGTGATATTAAGGAGGGATAGTGTGTGGAATAAAAATTTCGCATTCTTGGTTTCCGGAAGAATTTTTACGAATATAGGGGATAGTTTATATGCAGTCGCATCGATGTGGTTGATTTATGATTTAACGCAAAATAGTTTCTATACTGGTTTGAGCGGCTTTTTAACGATGGCGCCATTAATCCTCCAATTTTTCGTTGGTCCATTGATTAAGCAAGAAAGATACAAGTCCATACTTATTTACACGCAAATGATTCAAGCGATATTGTTACTAGTAATTCCCCTTGCTCACTTTTTGGGAGTACTTTCTGTTTGGCTCGTCCTGATTATTAATCCGATTGCATCTATCATTCAGCAATTTGTCTATCCGACACATGCAGCCATATTGCCAACGATTGTCGAAGAAAAATATTTAACAAAAGCTAATTCAATAATGAATGCAACCTATCAACTACTCGATGTTATTTTATTAGGAATATCTGGAGCGATTATTGCACTTATCGGAACTGTGTTTGTTTATATGTTAGGTTCAGTAACATTTTTTATAGCCATGCTTTTGTTTTTTTACATAAAAATACCGAAAACAGATTTAGAAGAGAAGGATTTTGAAAGGGACTTTTCTTTAAAAGATAAGTGGGAAAACTATAAAGCGGATTTGAAAAACGGATATCAGTTTATAAAAGGTTCATTGATCCCAAAATTTTTGTTAGCTGCAATTTTAGCAAATTTTATCATCGGGGCTGTATCAGCCATATTACCGGAATACGCTGTTTATCGTGGGGGAAGTGATATTTATGGATGGTATTTGGCGGCAATGTCTTTTGGGTTATTGATAGGGTCTACAATTAGTTCGTTTTTTAGTCAATTTCCTTTAGGTAAGGTAACCATTATCGGATTTTTCTGTTCAGGATTAAGTTGGTTTTTGTCAGGTATTACCAATATTCATTTACTTTCTGTTATTTTGTTTGGAGGAAGTTATGTAGCAATAGGAATAACAAATGTCTTGTTCCTCTCTTCTCTGCAGAAAATTGTACCTAGTGATTTACTAGGAAGGGTTTTCTCTTTTATTGTGGGGGCAATATCTATTGCTGCACCATTAGGATCTTTAACTGGAGGCACAATGGCTCCTTTTATTGGCAGTTGGATTATCTTTATTTTTGGCAGTATTGCCATGGTATTCGTTTCTATATATTGGTTAGTAATGCCTACATTAAGAAATTTGCCTATAACGGATGCACTTGAATATAGACATCTTTTTTCCGACTAAGCAGATATGATATCTGCTTAGTTTTTTAGGTTCATCACCAAATTTTGTGATTTAGTGACAAAAAAGAGAAAGCACTGACGAGATCCTGGCAATAATGTTAGCGGTGAAATCAACATGAAGGAGGTCTCGTAAGTGCTTTCGATACCACTAGGATTGCCAGAATGTAAAGTGATTAAACAAGAACCTGTAGATGAGCAAATTCGCTAACATAAATTGACAACCAAACAAAAAAGGAGACATGAACCCAGCTCCTTGAGTAAAATAGATGTGCTCAAACTACCCACAAGGAGGTTCATGTCTCATGAATAGATTAGCACATCATCAAGGAATCCACAAGTTTTTCATGACGCTGGGATTGGCGCTTGATTTCTCGAAACCGGTCATCAAGCATCTCGTTCATATTGTGGATGCCTTGACTACCAAGGGATGTTCGGGGACATTGACGGATGTCCGGTACTGGAGTTTTCACCCGCATCATCGAACCACGCTCAGCCATTTTTTCACGAAAAGCCCTTGGAACGAGGAAAAACTGCTTGAGAAGCTTCAAGAATGGATTCTTCGCCAGATCGAACGCCTAGCCAAACGGGAGAATCAACCCCTTTTTGTTTCGATTGATGATACGATTTGCCAAAAAACGAAGCCTTCGTCACGGGCAATGCACGCCATTCAAGGGTGTGACTGGCATTTCTCTCACAGCGATCATCAATGGGTCTGGGGGCATTCGCTTGTTTGGCTGATGGTGCACACCTTCACGCAAGCGTTTCCGTTCGCCTTTCGTCTGTATGACAAGACGGCGGGAAGAAGCAAGATCGACCTAGCGATCGAGATGCTTTCTTCGCTCAAGGGGAAACGGGCTCAGCCGGTGTATGTGCTCATGGATTCGTGGTATCCGTCCCAAGCGCTCATCGAAGCCTGCCTGAAACAAGGATTCCATGTCATCGCCATGCTCAAGACGAACCGGA
>NZ_JPYA01000017.1 GCF_000750005.1 Geobacillus icigianus
TTCTTTCCTGTTTTATTTGATAATGATTATCATTATTATATAAAGTATATCAAATCATTTCTTTTCTCACAATATCGTTCCATACAAGCTCAAATCATTGCAAAAAAGAAGAACAGGATGTCAAACAAATGAAGCGCAAAAATCTATAGGAGGCTGGTGATTTACTCGCGGATACGGCTTTACAATGCCATTTTTCAACTAAAGAATCTTGTTGCACCAGTCCTCCTTTTCACTCATTCTCCCATTAATTAAGAGGATTAGCGGTATTTCATTATAGTGAAACTGGAAAAAACGAGTGCATAGCACGGATGAACCACATATATACTGTAATACCCTTTTTTGAGAATTAGTCCCCAAGGTTAGGGGGTACCTTTTTTTGTCTTAAGTGGTGTTTTCAGGATAGCCACACAATCAAAAATATGGCTGGTCTCCCCTAGAGAACAGCCATTTCCCTCTCTCCCCATTTATTGTTCCATGTTTCTGTCAAGATCTTTCTATCTAAATCCTTCCCTGAGCAACATTCGAGCATCGTATCGCTCTATTCGTTTGCATGTGTCACCCAATAAAGCTAACGAGGCCACATAACTGTCATCCATCTCTAATGGATACATCACTGCATGATGAATACAATCAGGATTATCCTTGAAGTCAAGTAAGCGTGGAATTTGATGAGGTGCAGATACTATCACATGCAATGGGGAAATTTGTAATCCTTTACCCATTGCTTTCAATATCGCTTCTTTCCTTGTCCAATATGTATAAAAAACTTTTCTTTGCTCCTGAGGGAATGCTTGAAACAAATGATATTTTTCTTCCTCTGTCAGCACCTCATTCGCCATTTGCTTGATATCTAAAAGCGAAGAATTATCGAGCCTCTCAACATCAACGCCGACAGGGGTGCCGTCTGTAAAAGCCACAAGAACTTTTTTACCGGAATGAGCAATAGACCATTGGAATGAAAGGCCAAGGAGCTGCGGCCGACCATGAGCCTGACGACAAGCTGGGCAAGTGCGATCAATCGGCACTTCATGTGGATCGACATTGAGCTGTGCCGCTAATACAAAGCGACTTATTACACATCCAATCATAAAACAAGCTCGATCTTGTTCATTCCTGAATAATTGTACTCTTTCCCTTTCCTTCCTGTCCAGCAATTGAATATGCCATGATTGTAAATCGCTGATGTCAGCGAGCCAAACTTGGCACACCTGCTTCGTTAAAGGAGGAATCGAATTCGTCATTTCCCATTCGATCACGGGCCACCATCCTCCCTCTATGTTGTCAACGGTTGTGACCGTTTCAGGGGTCTCAAAAAATATTTTTCTTCGACAAAACTTCTAACATTTTCTTATTTTCATTTTGTTGGGCTCTTCACCAAAAAATGTACTTGACAAAAAACGTTTTTTACAACAATAATAAAATCAAAAAGATTGATTTCCATTTTTTGTTATTTTGTTCAATCGGGAGGGATAGTATCATGTTTGTTCCTAAAAGTCAAGTACATCTTTCGGTGATGAACCTTTTGTTGGATGTTAAAACAAATAAAAGAAGAGTTAAGCAGGTGTTCTCAGAGCCTTGATCCTTTCCTGCTTAACTCTGATTTCAGCTTGTTTTTCTAAGGAAAAGCGACATTAACATTCATAAATAATATAGGAAACGTGCGAGTTTGCATCCATCTTTCCTGCTAAAAATCAGAGATGAGATCGCAAAAAAGGATTTTCATCTAACCCCTATGATAAGGGAATATAAAGAGCTCAGTCTTTCATAGCTATTGTCTCTTCCCTTGGATGATTGACTCACAAATTGTCAAGAAAGTGTGATATTATTTGCTAAGCTTCGGTACCGCTTCTTTCAAGAAATGGATTTTGCTCCACGCTGTTCCACCTTGTGCAAGTGGGTCGACAACGTTTATGAATACGTCCTTATTTTTCACTGCTTTCATACTTTTCCAAATTGGATTCTTTTGTAGCTGCTTCAATGCATCTTCCTTATTCTTGTTTTCGTCTGCGGAGAATTGAATAAAGATATAATCAGGGTTCATAGCACTGAATTTCTCAAGCGACATCACTTCCTGAGATTTTGCCTTTTTAATCTCATTCGGCACCGTTAATCCTAAATCTCGATACAACGTGGGGTTGAAAAAGATATCTTGATTATAAATCATGATGTTCCCATTTCTAATCCTGATGGCGACTACTTTTTTCCCTTTCAGTTTTGCACCTAACTTTTTCTTAGCCATCACCAATTGATTTTTATAGCTTTTGATAATGCTCTCTGCCTGTTGTTTCTTTCCTGTCAATGTAGCGAGCAAGCGCAAATTGGCTTCCCAATCTGTTGAAATATGAGAAACAGGAATAGTTGGAGCAATTTTTTGCAATTTGTTAATTACATCTGGTGGAAATTTTTTCGATGCCAAAATGACATCTGGTTTTAGCTTAACAATGGTTTCCATGTTAGGCTGAGCTTTTTCACCAATTGGTACTGTAGAACCAGTGATTTTTTTGAACATGCTTGGGAATTTACCGCCAACTGTGATACCTCCAGTTGGCTTCACTCCTAGCACAAGAGCGTCTTCCATCGTCTCCATGCTTCCCGTAATCACAATTCTTTTTGCTGGTAAGGGAACCTTATAGGTCTTCTCAAGATATTTAATTTTAGCCGTCTTGCTAGCCGCCTCCGTTGATGATGACCTTACTCCGCTGATGGCTAAGAGTGCAACAAGTAGAATCATAAAGCCACCGTAGAGCCACTTCCTTCTTACCATGAGTCCTTCCCCCTTAATTAATAATGATTATCATTAGTAATTATATACAGGGCTCTTTTCACTCATCCATAGACAGAATCCGGAATTTATTTTGGACAGACTCCATAAAAACATCTTCTCTTTCTGTAGATGAGCAAATTTGCTAACATAAATTGACAACCAAACAAAAAAGGAGACATGAACCCGATTCCTTGAGTAAAATAGATGTGCTCAAACCCATTCACACAAGGAGGTTCGTGTCTTAGGAATCGATAAGCACATCATCAAGGAATCCACCAGTTTTTCATGACGTTGGGATTGGCGCTTGATTTCTCGAAACCGGTCATCAAGCATCTGGTTCATCTTGTCGACGCCCTGTACCAAGGGATGTTCGGGAACGTTGACCGATGTCCATCACTGGAGTTTTCATCCCAACCATCGAACCATGCTCAGCCATTTTTTCACGAAAAGCCCTTGGAACGAGGAAAACCGGCTTGAGAAGCTGCAAGAATGGCTCCTTCGCCAGATCGAACGCCTCGCCAAACAGGAGAATCAACCCCTTTTTGTTTCGATGGATGATCCCATTTGCCAAAAAACGAGGCCTTCGTCACGGGCTGCCCGCGCCATTCAAGGGTGTGATTGGCATTTCTCTCACAACGATCATCCATCCGTCTGGGGGCATTCGCTCGTTTGGCGGATGGTGCATACCCGTCTCTATATAAGGTGGCCGGAAGAAGCAAAATCGACCTAGCGATCGAGAGATTTTCCTCGCTCAAAGAAAAGTGGACTCGGCCGATGCGCGTGGTATCCGTCCCAAGCGCTCATCGAAACCTGTCTGAAACTAGGATTCCATGTTATCGCCATGCTCAAGACGAACCGGATGCTTGACCCGAACGGCATCGCCGTCCAAGCGAAGGAGTTCGCCCGCTATATGGAACCCAACCACACCCGCCCCTCGTCACGGTGGGGAACGAGCACTATCGTGTCTACCGCTACGAAGGCGCGCTCAACGGTCTTGATGATGCAGTGGTGCTGTTGGCTTGGAAGGCGGATCAACCGATGACGCCCGAACATTCTTCATTGCATCTTGAGCACCGATCGGGAGCTGAGTGACGAAGACATCTTGCGTTACGATGCCGAGCGCTGGACGATCGAATGCTTTTTCCGGCAGGCAAAAGACCAGATGAAGTCAGGTGGTACCGTGTTCGCCACGTTCGGGCAGTGAAACGGTATGGGGCAGCGGTGCTGTTCGCCTGCGTATCCAGCATCGCGGAATCTCAACAAGACCTCTCTTCCGGACTGGAGTTTCTTCGCTCTCGAAAAGGACACAGCATCGTCGAGATCATCGATGACGCCGCAAAGCAAGAGATTCCTATTGATGTGATCAAAAAACAGCTCCATGTCGCCTAAGGGGTACCTGTTTGTCTCTTAGGTAATGGAAATTACTGTAATGAAAAATACTCATCTACAGTTATATATTAAATCCACCCGTGGTGCTAGATGAACTTGATCAAGCAGAAAAATAGCCCTTGCCTAGCAGATCTTCTGTAGAATGAAAGTGCAACCTACCCATTCGAAAAGGAGAATCCCCATGCAAGGGTACTTTCATTTTCCTGCAGATCGGGCCAAGATTCAAAAGCAAGATGCCGCCATTTTCTTTTTTGTCTCCGCCCAACTGTCATTGATTCAGACGCATCTTCAACGCCGCAACCGCCATTTAAGCAAGAAGATAGCGTGATCATAGCGATTCACATTTGGGGGAAGCTGCTTGGTTTTTCTTCCGAACGGGCATGGTATCGCTTTGTCACCGGAAATTCGTTCCCAAACGGGCAGTTTCTTGAACGTTCCCGATCCAACCGTCGTTGTCGGGCACTGCGTTTTGCCTTCAAATGGATCCGTCATGAGCTGGCAAAACGCGGCCACCATCATGGCTATGCCGTCGTCGACAGCTTGCTGCTTCCATTGTGCCATGCCGCAAGAAGGCATCGTGTCAAACGGGCTCAAGGAATCGCCGACATCGGGTATGGCGCTTCAAAAAAGCAATGGTACGACGGCTGGAAGCTGCACCGTCAAGTGACCGATCAAGTTTCTTGTCGATCTGCACGAGGCAAGACGAAAGGACTTGATGGAGATTCGCCTCATACAGGCGATCCCAATGACGCGCGATGGCATCATCGTTGAACCAAGACGGCTCCAGTCCCAGCCGAATTCGCTTCGGCCAATCGATGTCATGCGCCCATTGTTCCCCATGAACGAGCGCTTGCCGGCCGCTCAAGATATCCAAGGTGATTAGACCGACAACGTCACCGGCTCGAGGTTGGCATTGTGGATCCACGGGAACGAGATGATCCATCAACTGAGGAAGGTTAAGATCTTTGAACAGAGTGCTTATTCTATTCAAATAAGAACCACCACAAATGGCACGGATTTGAATGCCCAAGGTGTAGAAACTCCATTGCTTTCCTTGGGTGTGAAGGATTCATTCGACAATGGACACAAAAATCCCCCCAATTTTGTCGGAAGGGTGTGAAATGTGAGGGAAATTTAATTTTGTGCAATCAAAAAAGAGTAACCAGTTTCGCATTTTGTAAGCAACCGGCTACTCTTCATCATCTAGATAATCTCCACTCGATACACATGAATGATTTGATAACCAATTTGCCAATTCTTTCTCACGTACTTCCTTTTTAGCAACCTTGATACACATTTCAAATAGTTCATCATCCGAAACAATCAACTCATACCCATTTTTCATCAAAAAAGAATATGCTGCCATCACCGCCGTCCGTTTATTTCCATCTAAAAAGTAATGTCCGGTTGCTATGGCAATCATGTAAACAGCAGCCTTTTCAAATAAGGAAGGGTACATTTCTTTTCCAAACAAGTTCACAAATGGCTGCTGACATACATATTCAATCATACCAGGGTCTTTCTCTCCGGGTATTCCGCCGTAGTAATGCAACATCTCATCGTGGATGTAGCGCAACTCTTCAGGATGAAGTTTTTCTACCATCAGTTTTTAGATAGTTTTTCGAGCACTTTATCGTAGCGCTTAATTCCTCTTTTTAAAATGGCACTAATTTTATGTGTATCAACGTTCTTTGTCTTATCATCCAATTCTTTTTGCAACATAACCATTTCTTCTTCCTCCCTCCACTCGCACATGCTATCACCACCCTGAAATAATATACGGTAATAGCATGTCCATGATTACTTTTAATTATAAGTTCAACCACCACGCTTTTCAATCAGCATCTCAGAAATCACAATACTTCGTAAACATCCACTTGGCCATCCCGTGCATCTTTCCATTTGACCATCCAAGATTTTTTTCATAGAACTTTTGACGCTAGCTTGGGATGGCAAAACAGCCATGTGGCCTCCGATATGCCGGCCACATGGAGCCAATGCTGTTTTCTTTGTACGGAGAGGCTCATTTCATCGGCGTGCAAAATCGGGAAAGCCAACAGCTTCTCTTGAATGAGTTCCCGCAGCACCTCGAGCCGGGCGGCCGATTCTTGAACGATATTGTATATAAGTTGAAATTTTGTTTTACATCCCGCTAATTACTCTCATATCAACTTGTACTTAGATGAAACCCGAAACGAAAAGCCGGAAATTCTTTATTGCAACTTATATAGATGCTTCCCTCACTGATGGGGGGCGTCCAACCATTCCTCGAACAACTGAACAAGCCGGGCAGAAAAAAGAAGAAGCTACACCGTATGGAGGTAGGCGACTAGCGCACGGATGCGCTGCCGTATTGGACATGGTGCGTGACGTCCGGTGAAAACTCCACCTGTTCGAGCCGTCCGCAGCAGGGGCATGATTTCACTTCCGCCTCGTGTTGAGCGACCTCGACTTTGATGACAGGGATATCAAACACTTGGTGTTTCACTGTCCGACGGGCAGGGATGGCTTCGAGCGAAGCCCCGTAGCCACGGCAAAAAGGGCAGACATCATTGGTTTGTATTGTGGTCTTTGGCTAGCTGAGCCCGAGGGCCCAACTAGCTCTGCAGGTATGACGGATCTCACCGTTTTACCAATTCCACCGCTGTTCCAAACCCTTGATCGGCTAAAATGGAGGAAATGCCATCACGTTCTGCTTTCGTTTTGTAGGAGATGCGGATGACCGCTTGGTTTGTATCATCTTCGCATGGCGTCGCGACCTCCACGTTAACGCCTTCGCCCACCTTTTCCAAGCGGGCGACAAGATCCCGGTGGTTGGCCAGCGCTTCTTCAACAGCTGACTTGCTCGGCAATTTTCCGCAAGAAGGGCGCGCAAACTCTTGTTTGCCCGGGAACGGGATGAACGAAAGGCCGACGCCAGCTCCGGCGATCAAGAATCCCCCGGCGAAAACGGCCACCAACAAGGCCGCCCACCACCATGTTCTTCTTTGTTTTGGCAATTTTATTCTCCCCTTCCCTTTGGAGCATCCGAAAAACGCGCTAGCGAGTGCTGGACATCAGCAGCGCGCATCATCTTGTCATCATGGGTGGCCACGATGACAGTCCTTCCTTGCCGCGCCAGCGATGCAAGCAGTTCAATGACATGTTTGCCGTTGGCGTCATCAAGGGAAGCAGTCGGTTCATCGGCCAAAATGACTTGCGCATCCTTATAGAGTGCGCGCGCAATCGCTAGGCGCCGCTTTTCGCCGCCGCTTAAGCGGGCGGCCAATTCTTGTTCCCTTCCGCCCAATCCTGTTTCCATGAGCACCGCTTTCAACCGCTTCTCATCGCCCACCACCTTGGAACGGAACAGGCTAGATGTCATCGTGACATTGAAAGCGACTGACTCTTCCTCCATAATCCCGTAATCTTGCAGGATAAACGCCGCATAGTTTTTCCAGAAAAGGCGGCGCTGCCGCGCTCCCCAAGTGGTTGTGTCAGCGCCGTTGGCCAGCACCCGCCCGCCGGTCGGCCGCAAAAGTAGTCCAAGCAAATGAAGAAGCGTCGTTTTACCGGCGCCGCTTGGGCCGACAAGCGCAGTCATCGCCCCCGGCACGCAGACTAAACTTTCTCGTTCCATAATCGTCCGCCCATTTAGTACCATTGTTACTTGATCCGCTTCGATCTGCACGCACTACATTCCTCCTTGCTTTTTTCTACAGCTGACGCAGGCTGACTTTCGCAAACACCCAGCTTGCCGCCCCTATATGTACAAGCGGCAACGCCAACAGCGCCATCGCCCCCGCTAGGGCGACCGCCATCCAGCCATCCGAGCCTTGAAGCGCCATAATCAAGACCGTCAATGCACCTCCCATAAGCCATTCCTTCGCTATTCGCCCTCTTAGGATCATCCACCAAGATGCTCCACCGAGACGGAGCGGAAAATCGCGCTTCGCTTTCAACACCGCAGCAATGAAGGCGCTGATGATGGCGGCAATAGCCAAGGCCACAATGAGCGCAGAAAGCGATCCGGCTCGCAGCCACGCAAAATAAGCGAAAAGTTGCGCGCGCAAAATTCCTTCTTCGGCCATGTAATTGACGCGGATGTTGTTCTGCAAGCCACGCTCGGACACGAGCTTTTGCGCCGCCTCTAACCCGGTGAAGCTAAGTTCAGACGATGAGGCGACAGAAATCAGGAAGTTGTCATTAAACATCGCGTGCACATTCGGTACAAGAAGGAGAATCACTTCATTGGGCTTCGCGAAATCAAGCTGCCCACCGAACCGGACAAAAGGAAGTGTTTGCGATCCAGCTAAGCGATATATCTTCACTTGGTTCCATATGTTCACCGCTTGTTGCGGATTTCGTACATACAATGAAAATGATGCTTCCAGCACCTTTTTGGCATCTGGTGGGATTTGCTCCGGCGAAAGCGGAACGAAAGACAGCCGTTTTTTCTCTCTCCCTAGCACAAGATCAAGCCACCGCTGATTGACCATGATGATGTAACGATAGGGAGCGATCCGGAATCCATCAACGGAGAAGTACTCTTCCGTCCACGCGAGAGATAGCGCCACCTGATCCGCCGCCTCCGCTTCCCGCACCATGTCGCCGACAAAAGGCTGAAGCTTCTGGAACATTTTCTCGCTTTCCGCTCCCCCCGCTTTTCCCGGACGGGACGGGAACACGAAGACGGCCTGATCGGCCAACGATTTCCACGTGGCCTGTTCCTGTGCCGTTTTTCTTGCTTCCGTATATGCGGCGAAGGCCGGCGCGACTGTGGCGAGAACGAGGGCGAACGTGGCCATTTTCAGAACCGCCGAACTTTTCGCCAAACTTTTGACGGCCGGCTCCCGCATCGCCAACATCGCAGGGCTTGGCCATGAGGCGGCCGAGAGAGCCAAGGTGCAGGTCATAGTCAGGAAGATGACGATCCATTCGGCCAAAAGCAACACCTTGGCATAATAAGGCACAAAGCCCCAACCATAAGCGAAACCCACGTAAGCGAAGGCCAACACATCCAACAGCGCGGCAGCGGAAACCATCGCCATGAGAAAACGGATGAAGTCCTCGCATTGAATGCGCCACGCCGCCACACCGGCCAACACGCGCAGCGCTCGCCCCCTTGCCTTGACCGCCAGCCAATACAAGGCCAGTGACACCATCAGTGCGGAAACGGCGAGCAGCGTCACGCCGAAATCGCTCTGCAGAGTGAGAAACTGAAAAATGGTGATGAGCGTTTCTTCGTTCCATTGCTGATCAACCCGGCGTGACGTCAGCCAATCTTTAAACTCGGCAATGCGATCCGTTTTTCCAGTCACCAAATAGTCGCCATTGGCGAACGAATGAACTAGCGCCCCGTTGTCGCGAATTTCAGCGTCAGGTTGATTGCCGAAACGCTGGATTTGCTTCGGAAAAGAGCCGTGCGCTCCCACTTTAACAAAAACTTGGCCTGACTGATCCCCTCGCAAATCCGGGGCCACCTTCATCAGACCCAGCCCTAATCGGTCGCTGATGGATCCAAGCTGTCGAAAGGCCTCCTCATCGGACAGGCCGGATTGGCTGAAATCCAATGTCACCTTGGCTTTCACTCCCAACTGTTCCGGAAAAAAGCGGTCGTGTATATCAGAAATGATGACCGCCACTAGGGCTAAAAGGGCAAACTGCACGGCTGAAACAGCGACAACAATTCTCTTATGCACGGACCTCATTCCTTCCTTGATCAATCATCCGCAACGAAAAGTGATACCCCGTCCCATCGGGAAGGGGTGGAAAGGTTTAAACAGATTGGCTATTTGCAACCGGCCGGTTTCACCTTCATTATAACAAAATCATTTACAAAAAAATAGGTATTTTCCGCAAATTTGATTGCGGAAAATACCTATTTTTTCAAAACGAGTTTACCTGAATCCGTGACAGCAGCTCATCAAAAGAACCGTAAAACATAATCATATCAAGGGGTTAGCCCAGTTTCGGATGTTCACTTATTGAGTGAAAAGCAAAAAGTGTGATATTTGTTGATTTATCAAGCTTTCTCGGCAGTTTGAACGCGTTTTTAACTTGATGGAGATTCGCCTCATACAGTCGATCCCAATGACGCGCGATGGCATCGTCGTTGAACCAAGACGGCTTCAGCCCTAGCCGAATTCGCTTCGGCCAATCGATGTCATGCGCCCATTGTTCCAAATGAACGAGCGCTTGCCGGCCGCTCAAGATATCCAAGGTGATTAGGCCGACAACGTCACCGGCTCGAGGTTGGCATTGTGGATCCACGGGAACGAGATGATCCATCAACTGAGGAAGGTTAAGATCTTTGAACAGAGTGCTTATTCTATTCAAATTAAGAACTTTCATAAATGGCCCGAATTCCAACGTCCATGACGGGCAAACTCCTTTGCGTTCCTTGTGTTTCAAGGTTTGATTCGACAGGAAGATAAAAAAATCCTCCCGATTTTCGTCGGAAGGGTGGGAAATGTGAGATCGATCTTATCGGTGTGCTTTTAAATAATATTGCACGAGTTGTTCCTCTTTTTCCCCTACAATGACAGTCGGAACAGGACAAGGCTTTTTGTTTTCATCAATCGCCACCATCGTAAGAAAACAAGTGGTTGTTAAATGATGTTCGCCAGTAAATAAATCTTCGGTTTCAACTTTTACAAATACTTTCATAGACGTACGACCGGTGGAATACACGAATGCTTCCAGCTTTAAGATGTCGCCAATTTTGGCAGAAGAAATAAAGTCAATCTTGTCAATGGAAGCGGTGACCACTGCTCTTCGGGCATGACGCATAGCGCAAATTGCCGCAATTTCGTCAATGTACGCCAGCACCGTTCCACCAAAAATGGTACCAAGATGATTCGTATCGGACGGGAGCACCAATCTAGTCTGAATCGTTTTCGACTGTTCAGCGCTTGCTATCATCCTGATCCCCTCCTTGAAGAGAGACGAAAAGACGGTTACGCATCTCCTTTGCCGCGGCAACCATCGCTTGCAAGCTGGCGATCGCTTCTTTCTCCGTACGGGTTTTTAATCCGCAATCAGGATTCACCCAAAATTGGTCAGGCCGCAGGACACGCAACGCTCTCTCAAGCTGAATGAGAATCTCATCTCTGCTCGGGATGCGAGGGCTATGAATGTCATACACCCCCAGTCCGATTTGCTTGCGATACGTATGGATTTCAAATAAAGATAACAGCTCTCCTCCGCTCCGCGCGGCTTCAATCGAAATGACATCGGGATCTAGATCATCAATGATGTCGATCATTTCCGAAAAATCTGAGTAGCACATGTGTGTATGAATTTGCGTTTCTAAACGAACAGCCGATGTCGCTAAACGAAAGGCATATACCGCTTCCTGCCAATAAGCCGGCTGTTTTTGTCTTTTGAGCGGCAACCCTTCTCTTAGTGCAGGTTCATCAACTTGAATGATGCGGATTCCCGCCTGTTCAAGCGCCAACACTTCTTGACGGACTGCCAAAGCGAGTTGATTCAGCACCGCGGAGCGAGGCAGATCCCGACGAACAAATGACCAATTGTACAAAGTGACAGGACCCGTCAACATCCCTTTCACCGGTTTTTCTGTTAGCGATTGAGCGTAAACACTCTCTTCAACAGTTATAGGACAAAGATGGACAACATCCCCAAATATGATTGGGGGACGGACGCAACGCGATCCGTATGACTGCACCCATCCGTTTGTCGTGCAGGCGATACCTCCTAATTTTTCACCAAAAAACTCTACCATATCTGTTCGTTCAAATTCACCATGAACAAGAACGTCAAGTTCGAGTTTTTCTTGAATTTCTATCCACTTTGCGATTTGTTTACGGATAAAGGTTTGATATTGCTTTTCGTCCCATTCTTGTTTTTTCCGCTTCAGCCGCGCTTGCCGCACTTCGCGGGTCTGTGGAAAACTCCCGATCGTCGTAGTAGGCAAAAGCGGCAATTTTAGATGTTGTTGCTGTGCTTGCCTTCGCTTTGCATAGGGAGGACGTTCCGTTTGCTCAATGGGGTGCATCGTTTTTTTTATAGACTGGCCTCGAAGTAGGCGAAGAGCTTCCCCGGTTTGTTCATCATAGTGACACAAATCGGATAAAGAACGTTTCCCTTGGGCGTATTCAGCAAGCAGGCGCACTTCATCAAGCTTTTCATCCGCAAATGCCAATGAATCGACCAATCCTTTTGGTAAACGGTGTTCATGTTTGACTGTAATCGGTACATAAAGCAGGCTAGACGACGGTTGAATAATCAAGTGTTCCGTATGCTTCGATAGCTCTTCCAGTAGCGCTGCTTTTTGGACGAGTGTACTCTTCCAAACATTGCGACCGTCGATCATACCCGCAGCTAGCCATTTCCCTTTTGGAAACCCATATTTCTTCATGTTGTACAAATTTTCACCGTCATCATGAACGAAATCAAGACCGAACCCAGCGACAGGAAGAGAGACGATCTCTGGATAATTAGAAAGGCTTTCGAAATACGTTTGTAAAATCAGCTGGACACCAGGTACTTTTTGATGGAATGAATGATAAACGTATTCAACAGCGGCCACTATGTCTTCATCAATCTCTTGCACAAGAATAGGCTCATCAACTTGTACCCAGCGCACTCCTGCTCTATACAACTCATCAAGCAATTCGATATATACGGGGACGAGGAGCTGTAGGTGCTTATGCCAATGTACTCCTGTGCTTAACTTGGCCAAAATTAAAAACGTGACAGGTCCAAGCAAAACAGGTTTTGTTTCAATTGAAAGATTATCTTTGATAAATTGGTAATCACGTAAAAGAAAATTTTCCATAAGCCTTGGTTGTAGGCCATCAAGCTCTGGAACAATGTAGTGATAGTTGGTATTAAACCATTTTGTCATGGCCATAGCCGGCTGGCTGCTTGTTCCCCTCGCCATGGCAAAATAAGTATCCCATCGGCGCTCACTTTCTTGGCCAAATCGTTTTGGAATATACCCAAACATAAAAGCGGTATCCAGCACATGATCGTATAATGAAAAGTCCCCGATTGGTATCAGTTCGATTCCTTTTGCCATTTGTTTTTTAATGGATGATAGTTGAATGGTCTTCATCGTTTCCATTAGATTGGCTTCTTCCAATTGCCCATTCCAAAATGACTCCAATGCTTTTTTCCATTCTCGTTGTTCACCGATTCGAGGATAACCTAAATTAGAACTATGAATTGCCAATCGTAGCACCTCCATGTCATTTTCCTCAATACAAGTAAAATGCCCACCTTCTAGACAGACAGAAGGAGGGCATAACTAGCTTGTATTGAGGTACTTGAAGTGCCTCTTGTTCATTTTCCCCCACTCCTCCCTATGACGCGTAGGTCGAAAGTGTATACAACAGGCAGGTCTCCTGACTTAGCTTCATCGCGGTGGATCCCCTTCCCATTCCAAACAAGGAACAGTGGGTTATTGATCCTCGCTCTGCATCACAGTGGCGCGACCGTGTTGGATTTTCACCAAACTTCCCTTTTAAAGTTCACGCAGATTGGTGAACTACCTGTTGCTTGGTCTTATCAGATATGCTGTTTTTAGCGACATCCTCCCACCACCTGCACTGACGCTTAGAGGTGGGGCTTCTCAAGTCATCCTGATTAATAATATTATCATGGTTTTTAAAATTCAGTATACTACAATTACTCAGATTTAGCAAGGGAAATGCACCATCTATTTTAGCCCGAGTTGAACTTTAGTAGCATCCTCTTACTTTTTGGTGAAGAGCCCAAAAATTTACAGCGGGTACAAAATCGGAACATGGGGAATTGTCTAGGAGGCTGGTGATTTACTCACGCAACCGCTTCTCGCAATCGTTTCTCAAATAGAAAAACCGGTTGCATCAGCTTCTATGTTCACGCGTTCCATCATCGATCAAGGCAAACAGCGTTTTTTCACCAGCCTTCTAGGAAGCTAAGGTGCGTGGCGAATACCTCTCTTCATTTACATCAAACCATATGTAAAAATGAGACATGAACCGGACTCCTTGGTTGAAATAGCTGTGCTCAAAACTCATTCACCCAAGTAGGTTCATGTCTCCCCAAAAGTTCTTCGCTACAACAGCTTGGCCATTATGTTTCTTTCTAGCCGGAAACAAAATCTGCGAAGCTTTTTGTATGGTAAAGGCGGCCAAATGGTCAACCGTAGCCTATTTACAAAAAAGGCCTGTTAGACTCACCCAACAGGCCTTTTCGTTTTCAGCTTTTTGGTTCGGCATCTGACCTTTTGTTACAACATTGTCAAGAGACAATAATTCATGTCCATCCCACAACTTTCCCCTCACCGCCTCTCTTCCCTACAGCCGCAAGGGTTTTCGGGTTTTGAGGAACCAGTTGGAACAAAATACCACGAAAATAATAAGTGTCCGTTCAATTGGAATGATTTAGGGAATTAGGGGGAAGGGATGAGGGAAACGAAACGTTGGGAAATGTCCAAGGAAATATCTGGAGGGGATAGGGAGCAGGGGTAAGGAGAGAGGAAAAATGGATGGGTATATTGGGATAAAACCTGATCCCTCAACCCTTTCCGCCCTATACCCTGTCCCCCTATCAACAGAAAAGCCCAGCATGGATCCAGGCAAAACCCTAACCACGCTCGGCTTCTTGGACATTTTTTATTGTCCCTGGACAGTTTTTATTTTCTCAGGACGGGATTTATTAGCTGTCTACATATTAGGGTGCGAGTTAAAGAGTGACAGTTTGTAATTTTTAATGGTTCCTTTTCACATTCAAAGCCTCTAATTTTTTAATCATTGCGTCGTTGAGAGGCGGGCATGAAATACATAATAAATCTTTTGCTCTACTTAAAGCCACATATAAAATTCGCGTATCCTCTTGCTCAGAATTAATGTCAGGACTGACGAGCAAATTCACATCTTTAACTTCAGGGAGATATAAAAGAACAGATTCAAATTCTGCTCCTTTTGCTTTATGAATTGTCCTTATCTCGGTTGTTTTCTCTTCGGACAATATAAGGTTATCCACCAAGTTCCTGATAGTTATCGATTCGGAAAATTGCTTTATTTTTCCCCTAGAAATTTTCTTTATTGCAATTCCTTTCTCTATAAAAAAATCAGAAAGGGAGTTATAGAATTCGAATAAAGATTGATCAAGTGAAGTTTTCAAATCGTTTGCCAAGAATTCAAGTAAATCTACGGCCAGACTCCTTTTCATAATGGGACTTATAATTTGATTTTCTTGAAATGGATCCTTTAATTCTCCATGCCGATCAGTTTTTATTGATCTTTCTAGTTCCTTAATTGCTACTTCATACCGAGTATCTAATGTAAGCTTATATGCAGTCAAAATGGACTTGATAAAACGTTCTCTATTTGAAGAATCTGCCTCACTGAAGCTTGTCCATACTTCGCTATTTTCTGTGTTACGTAGTAATTTAACGGTGTCGTTATTTCGGGTGAGTATACAATAATCTTTTTCAAGCCCTAAACTGATCCTCAAATTGTTGAAGTTTGCTATAGCTTGATATGGACCATCTGTACATTCAATAAAATATATATCATGATTCCTATTTTCTCTCGTCGGCTTTTGCGTTAGTTGGTCTCCTTTTCTAATATGATTTAGAAAATCAACAATCTTACTGCCACATCTCCTATTGTTCTCAATCATGTAAATAATCTGATTAGGGAGAGTGAAATCAATAAAATCTTGACGGGATGCCCCTTGAAATTCATAAATCGACTGAGCTGGATCTCCTACGACGCCAATCACTGAGCCTGAATTCCCAAGCCATTTAATTATTTCTGTTTGAATTGGATTGGTATCTTGAAATTCATCTAAGAAAAT
>NZ_JPYA01000018.1 GCF_000750005.1 Geobacillus icigianus
AAGAGGGTGTCCCAAAAGTGTTCGCATAGCGTTCGCTTTTCGGACACCCTCCTTTTTTTCGCAAAAAAAAATAAGAAAACCGTTCCTCTTTTGGTATAATAAAGTCACCATAACCCTACCAAGAAAGGACGGTTTTCTTATGTACATTTATTATAACCGAGATCAACTCATTTTGCCAATGGATCTTGAAATTTTCATTCCGGAACATCATCTTTGCCGGATCGTGGATCTGGCAGTGGAAAAAATGGATCCGGCTCTGCTCGTTTCCCTCTATCCTGGTGGAGGCCGCCCAGCCTATCATCCGAAAATGATGTTGAAAGTCATCCTGTATGCCTACGCCAATCGGATCTACTCCTCTCGCCAAATCGCCAAGCAGTTGAAAGAAAACATTTACTTTATGTGGCTCTCCGGCCATCAAACACCGGATTTCCGCACGATCAACCGATTTCGCTCGGAACGGATGAAGGACGTCATTTACGAAACGTTTTTCTCCATTGTTGATCTTCTGCGTCAAGAAGGGCTCGTCAAACTAGAGGATTACTTTCTGGATGGAACGAAAATCGAGGCCAATGCCAACAAATACACGTTCGTTTGGCGCAAATCAACGGAAAAGTACGATCAGAAGCTGGAGGAGAAATTCCGGCAAATCGTTGCCTCGATCGAACAGGTGGCGAAAGAAGATGAAGAGGCGGAACAAGAAGGGGATTTTCAAGAAAAACTGGAAGCTTCACCGATTACGTCCGAAAAGATCGAAGCCGTCATCGAACAAGTGGAAGAACGCCTAAAGAAAGAGCCGAAGAATCGCACGTTAAAGAAAGCAAAACGGCAATTGGAGCAAGATCTTCTCCCCCGTAAGAAGAAGTATGAAGAGTACAAAGAAGTGTTGGGCGAACGGAACAGCTTTTCGAAAACGGATCCGGATGCGACATTCATGCGAATGAAAGACGACCATATGAAAAACGGCCAGCTCAAACCGGGATATAATGTGCAGATTGGGACAGAGAACCAATTCATCACTGGATTTAGCGTGCATCAACGGGCGGGGGATGCCGGATGTTTCATTCCGCATTTGGAGCAATTGGCCGCCTATGGACGCCCAATGCCCAAACGGGCCATTGCGGATTCCGCCTATGGGAGTGAGGAGAACTACACGTACTGCGAGAAAAAGAAGATCGTCGCCCTGATCAAGTACAACACGCTGGACCGGGAACAAACGAAAGCGTGGGCGAAAGAGACCGGCCGAATCGAGAACATGACGTATGATGAGGAGCTGGATGAGTGGATTTGCGCCAAAGGGGAACGGTTGGTGTTTGTGTATGAACGGAAGGAAACGACCGACAATGGGTACGTTACCGTCAAACGGACGTATCGTTGTACGGCATGTGCCGGATGCCCGTTTCAAACGGCATGCGCCAAAGGCAAAGACACGAAAACCATCCGCGTTTCTTTGAAGAATCAACAACAACGGCAGGAGATTCGGGAACGGCTGTCCACGGAAGAAGGGGCGGCGACATATCGAAGACGGCAAATCGAAAACGAGCCGGTGTTTGGGCAAATCAAGCATAACCAGCAATTCCAGCGCTTTTTGTTAAGGGGGCTCCCAAAAATTACCGTGGAATGGGGGCTTATTTGTGCTGCCCACAATTTGAGAAAGTGGGCGGCCACCGTCCACCCAATAAAAAGAAAAAGGGAGAACATACGGGGATAAGAAGAAGCAGATCCTTTGAGAAAGTAAAAAATAGACAAATAATGTAAAAACAAAAGCAGGAGGCTGTCCTCAAAAGGTCGTTTTACCGACCTTTTGGGACAGCCTCT